>JAUXDF010000170.1 GCA_030618505.1 Spongiibacteraceae bacterium
ATATGCACTATCAATAGCCATCCCCTCTCCTTTCTCTGCCAACAAAATCACGCTGGCTTGCGGTGTTTTCTTCAAGGCATCTTGCAAAGAGATATGTTTTATCGCCGATTCAGTACCCGTCGCCGATCCCCACAAGGGATAAAATTCTCCCCGGGAACCAACAGATATTTTCTGGTCTGCCATCGTTAAATATTGTGCTTGCTGCCAAACAATTTCTATATCACTCAGGGTTCTCTCCTTAAGCAACCATTTTTTATAGATCAACAAGGGCAGGCTCGGAACGATCCCATTTTCCTCAATGAAAAATAGGGGGCTAGCCATGGGATTCTGTCGAGACAAAGAATGGCTTATCAATAATTTCGACAAAAAGTCCCCTGGCTCCTTTGGCAAGCGCTTAAAAATTGAAGAGTCCTCAGAAGAAACAAATGAAATATAGTCTCCCGGCAATAAAAGTTCGCTGGGAACTCTGGCCCCTTTGGAAAATAATCTATTGGAAACAATTCCTGGCGTTAATGTTCCTGCGTCCAGCCATGTATAAAAGTCATTGTTGTTTTTTATTAGCTGTTCAATTTCTTTATAAAGTGCAGGATCCTGACTAGCGATATTTGTTTCAAGCGACATTAAGCGCCGTAAAGAGTCGGCACTCTTCAAACTGGAATTTGTTGGTAAATGCTCAACGAACAAACCAAGTATCGAGTCGGAATGTAGTGAAAGCCTGCGCAGCAGTTCAATAGTATCGTATGCCGCACCGGGCTCCTTAACAATACGCTCCATCTCATCGAGCGGAAGATCAACAATGGCAATATCCGCTTTAATATTTGCTTGGCCCGCCATCATGCCGGAGAGTTTTAAAAGCTGCTGATCGAACCCCGCAGACACAAACACAGGGCGTAGTGAAGGCACAAATAGAACTGCAGCAGCAAGTACTACAACTACAGCTCTCAAACTCATAAGTCGGGACAGCAGAAACTTCAATACAAGCATCACTCTCAACAAAATGGTGGTCTTAAAGGCAACTATTATTACTATAGACACAATTATTTTGATGTGAGATTCAGGGTAGACAGAAGGAGTATCGACTACACCACAAAACAGATGAAAAGCACTAAAGAGAGGTTAATATCAACGAATTACATAGGGGTACGGCCCCGCGAGACCGCGCTAGGACTTACTAACTTATTGCGGTGACAGCTGCTCGGGTTTATGAAGTAACTGCATCAACTGTAACTCCGCTTTGGACATGTTACATCGCTCAAGCAATTGATCAATCTCCATGCCCTCATCTAACATGCGCTGCGCTTTTGAGTAAGGAAGGGTATCAGCGTGATCAAGCACGAATTCATTTTGCTTGTCGGCGGTTACATTAAGGCGCTGCTCTACATTGCGCAAGCGCTGCCCCACGCCAATGGCTCCGTGATTGACCTTCGCGATATCCTTATGCAACTGCTCTATTTTTGCATCGAGCGCCTGATAACGTTTTTCAAGTGCAGCCCGTGCCAACCAAACATGACACAGCGTGGCGGCACTCAACACCAAAGCGATAAAACCTAAAACAGCGGCATATTCCACGCTAGCTACTCCTACTCGGTGCCATCTACTTTCGGGCACCATTAAAAACTACTATTAAAAACTACTAAAAATCGTCCATCTCTGCCCACTCCTGACCGGTGAGCAATTTATCAAGATCGACAAGAATCAGCAGCTGATCATTTTTGTTGCAAACACCCTGAATAAATTTGGCGCTCTCTTCGTTGCCCACATTAGGGGCTGTTTCTATCTCGGATTGACGTAGATAGACTACCTCGGCCACCGCATCAACCAAAATGCCGACAACATGCTTATCTGCCTCAATAATTACGATCCGGGTATTATCGGTTATCTCATCAGGCTGTAGCCCAAAACGATTGCGAGTATCAATAACGGTAACGACATTACCCCGCAAATTAATGATGCCGAGAACATAAGCCGGCGCTCCCGGCACCGGTGCGATCTCGGTATAACGCAAGACCTCTTGCACCTGCATTACGTTGATGCCGTAGGTTTCATTTTCCAGGCGGAAAGTAACCCACTGAAGCATTGTATCATCAGCATTACTAGCTGCATTGGTCGCCATAAGTTTAACCTCGGATAATACTCTGGCACTGATTCAACTTTACACAAAGAACCATTGCGTCAATAAAATGAATATTCGTATCATTTACTATAGATCAGAGCACTATCTGTGCCAGTTTTTTTAACTATAAATGCATAAATCAGTGAGATAAATGTCGATCTGACTGACCCAGCATTTGCGCCATGGCCTGCACATCAAACAATGCGCACATATACTCTACAACCGTACCCGCCAACCAGGGTCGCTTACTTCGCGATGTTCGCCAACGCACGGCTTCAGGCTCCAGAGTAATCGCCTTATCTACACAATCAACAGCCAAACCCCAATCATAGCCATTAATTGAAATAACATAGCCTATATTATCCAAAAATTCATCATCATAACGCTCAGGCATAACAATCTTTGCAGTATTAACCGTACGAATATTGCCCGCATTCGTTGACATCAAACCAATAAACCAATCGGCTTGTCCAAATATCGCGGTCAACTCATCGGTAATAGGGTAGATACTGCCCAACTCTACCAGAGGCACAGCCATAGTAAGACCGGCCACTTTAAACAGCAGACATTCAAAGGCATCCTGAGCCCACTGTGGTCGACCATTTTCACACCACACTTGATATTGCGCTGGTTCTATACTGCCTGAAGCAGGCGCACCCTCTTGAACAGGTAGAGAAATTATAGAAGCAGGTTTATCCGGGTGATTAATGACAGGTAATGGCTCCTCAATCGCTGCCTTTGCTCCTACTGCAGGTTTTACCTTTTCGCCGGCTTGCACCTTTGTTTTTTGTGTTTGTTCTGCCTCGGCGGTCTGACGCATTCCTTGCGTTAAATTTTTGACGCGCTCCCTTACCAGCTTGCGCTCCAAACTTTCAGCATTCCTGAGGCGGCTTTGCACTTTTTCTTTATGCAAAGGTAGATTCTTTTTTACCGTATGCTTGTGCAGCTGATTTTGCGTCTGAGGTACTGACGGGGGAATATTTAATGAATTTGACTGTAATGAAGATATGCTTGCAGGCTTGAGCGGCGAGGAAGGCGTCAATACTGATTTTTGCTTGTTTTTTGCGGTTTTAAATTTTTCCGGGGTTACACTCGCAGGATTAACTTCCGCAGATTTAACATTTTCCGTGACCGTTTTTACTTTTTCAACTTTAATTTTGGGCGCCAGGTCATCAAAAAACATAAAATCGACATAGTCCTGCAAATCCTTTTGCGGATTAATATCTTGCTTATCATCGTCACCACGGCCTTTCTTCATTACTCAAGCGCCTTTTCGCACTCTTTTTGTTCTTGCTCAGCAACTAGTAATTTTAACAACGCAGCGTAAGCATGTACGCCTCGACCTTCAGGGTCGTATTTTGATGCTGGCAAGCCCGCCTTGCTCGCATCTCGAAAGCGTGTATCCACCGGCACCATGGAAGGCCATATATGATCGCTAAAATTATTTCTCATCGCTCTCAGGCTCGATACTGAGGCTTGGGTACGCCGATCGTACATGGTAGGGATAATGGTGTAGGGCAGCTCGCTTTTTCGTGAACGATTCACCATGGCAATGGTACGCAGCATTCTCTCGAGGCCCTTGATGGCAAGATGTTCAGTCTGAACCGGTACCAGTAATTGCTCACAGGCAGCCAGGGCGTTAATCATTAATATGCCCAGTACTGGCGGTGTATCAATTAAAGCGAAATCATAATCATCCCAAAGCTGCGCCAAGCCTCTCGACACCTTTAAACCGAGACCTTCCTGACCATGGAGTTGCCGCTCAATGGTGGCCAGTGCAGTGGTAGCGGGTATAAGCTTGAGGTTATCTACAGAGGTATCGTGAACCAGGGAGCGAACCTCATTGGGGTCTAATTCACCGGTCATTAAAAACAGGTTGTAACTACTTTTGGTAAGGTTATCAAGATCGTAGCGAAAATAGCTGGTTAAAGAGCCATGGGGATCCAGGTCGATTAACAGTACTTTATAGCCCTGCTCCGCTAACAGTCCTCCGACACTCACGGTGGTAGTGGTTTTCCCAACACCGCCTTTTTGATTTGCAATTGACCAAACTCTCACAGAAAGTCCTCGCTAACACTGATTATTTTTCTCCCGAAAACTGTAGTTTCCAGGATTATCGGCATTACACTAACAGAGAGTTGACAGCATCCCGTCTCTAAAAACACCTCCATTGTTATTAGCAATTTTTTTGCCAAACGGTCAAAAACTCTGAAAATAATGCACTTTTATTTTTATTCCTCTGCATTATCAACCTTTCTGTCACCACTGGTAAAGAGCAAACCGCCGCTTTTTAGCTTAACTGTCTTAACTCCTTGAATTTGCGCGTTAGATTGATCGTCAGTAATCGGCTTGGCTGGCTGCTCATTGCTTGCCGCTACAGGCTCATCAGCGGCAATTTCCTGCCCCTTAGGCTCAGAAGGAGACTCAAGCAATTGTGGCCGCAGCTCATTACTTTTTGAAATCATTAAGACAACACGACGATTAGTTGCACGCCCTTGAGGTGTATCATTTTCGGTTTTAGGCTGAAACTCACCATAACCTACTACCGCTAACTTGGCCGGATCAAGGCCACTTTCCACAAATAGTTCAACAACGGCGGCGGATCGGGCTGCAGATAGCTCCCAGTTAGAGGGAAATTGAGGGGTACTAATGGGAATATTATCGGTAAAGCCTTCAACCCGAACCGGCCGGTCATGGTCATAGAGTATTTGCGCAATCTCATTCAAAATGATTTCCGCATCCTGCCCGAGGCTTGCTTCTGCTGCGGAAAACAACAAGCCAGCGCTCAATTCAAGCTCCAACCACTCTTCATTACCTTTAATACTAACCAGATTTTTATCAATTAAATCGTTAAACAATAGATCAAGCTCATCACTCAGCGCTCGAAACTCCTCTGAAGATTTACCTTTTTCCGTGCCAAGCCCCTCCCCTAACTGATCATCCAGATTAGTCAGCTCCATTTCGATCACATTAAGAGGATTACTTTTTGCCACTTGCCCCACTTGCATGGGGTCGATAGAGAGTTCAGGCTGGTTAAATGCTGCCGTCATGGTATTGGAAAGCACGCGGTATTTACTTTCGTTAACCTGGGAGATTGAGTACATAACAACGAAAAATGCCAACAACAAGGTTAGAAAATCAGCATAGGATACCATCCAGCGTTCATGCTTAGTATTTTCGTCAACTATCGCCCGCCGAGCCACGACAACACCTTCTTATCTAATTAAGGTAACCATTTAGTTTTAGCTCTATCGCACGCGGATTTTCGCCATCAGCAATGGAGATAACCCCTTCAATAAGCAAGTCACGGTATTTTCCTTCCTGGCGCACGCAACTTTTTAACTTACTTGCGATGGGTATGAACAGTAAATTGGCCAAACCGACACCATAGATTGTGGCAACAAAAGCAACGGCAATACCGGGGCCTAAACGGCTAGGGTCAGCCAGATTCCCCATCACCTGTATTAAACCCATCACCGCACCGATAATCCCAATGGTAGGGGCGTATCCACCCATAGCATCATAAAAATTGGCGGCATCAATATCGCGCTGTTCCAGAATGTTCGCTTCAACTTCCATCACATTACGAATCATTTCAGGCTCATTGCCATCAACCAGCAACTGTAAACCTTTGCGCGCAAACAGATCCGATTCAGTTTCGGCAACAGCCTCTAGCCCAAGCAAACCCTCTTTACGAGCGGTTTGTGCCCATTTGACGGTTTTATTGATGCCTTTTTTGAAGGCAATCTGGGGAGGGAAAATAATCCAGACAAGCATATCACCCGCACGCTTGAGACATTCCCAGGGGGTTTGCAACATCGCAGCACCGAGGGTTCCGCCAAAAACAATGACACCCGCCGGGATATTGACGAGTGCAGCCATATGGCCGCCCTCAAGGTAATTTCCGCCAATAATTGCCCCAAACCCGACGATAACGCCGAATAAACTTAGAAAGTCCATAGAGTTTTAAACGATCTCTAATAAAAGGGGGCCAATATCCTGAAGGGGCAAAATTTCGTCTGCTAATCCGTCTTTGGCCACGGCCATGGGCATACCATAGATAATACTGGTAGCTTCATCCTGAGCCCAAACGGAGGAACCACTGCGCTTTAACATGCGCGCCCCATCTCTTCCGTCAGCCCCCATACCCGTTAATACAACAGCCAATACCTTATCACGATAAGCATTAGCTGCTGAACCAAATGTAACATCTACTGACGGTTTATAGTTTAACCGCTCATCTCCTTGCAATATGCGTACCGATCCGCGCTTGCCGATCATGAATTGCATACCACCGGGTGCAAGCAACGCAACTCCAGGCTTTAAAACATCACCGTCTCTTGCTTCTCTGACTTCCAGCTGACAGATTGAATTTAACCTTTCAGCAAATGCCGGTGTAAACGAGGCTGGCATATGCTGAATCAAGGCGATTGGCAGAGGGTAGTTTTTCGGGATAGCAGACAATACTTTTTGCAGCGCCACCGGCCCCCCAGTCGAGGTGCCAATAACAACCAACTGGTAGGGATTTGCGGGTTTGACACTACGACGGCGCCGGGCAGGCGGTGGCGCGGTGGCAACCGGCCTTGCTGAGGTTCTCGCCGTAGCGACAGACTCAACAGGTTTAGCAGCGGATCTTGAAGGTGAAGATGTAGATTTTGACGAAGATGCAGGTGATTTTTCTGCTGCAGGCCTTGCGAATGAAGGCTTTGCAGGTGCTGCCCCAGCAGACAAACCAGGTCCAGTAGATCTACGCCCAGTGCGCGCCACAACTAACAAGGACTCAAACAAACGCTTCTTTAAGGCCTGGGAACTATTGGCAATTTCCTCGAAATTTTTGGGCAAAAAGTCTACTGCGCCAGCCTCAAGGGAGTCCAAGGTCACCCTGGCTCCTTCATAGGTTAGCGAAGAAAACATCAAAATGGGGGTGGGGTTTGAGGCCATGATTTT
>JAUXDF010000139.1 GCA_030618505.1 Spongiibacteraceae bacterium
TTTGAATTTGAAATTCTGCTTAATCAACCCTCGATGGAACGCCTGGTTAATCCCTACGCTCAAAACCTGAAAAAGCTGGGTATTAATGTTTCCGTCAGAGTGATTGACACCTCACAATATATCAATCGTTTTCGGTCTTTTGATTTTGACATGCTGGTTCATGGTATCGGCCAATCTATGTCCCCCGGTAATGAACAGCTCGATTTTTGGGGCTCTGCCTCTGCTGATAGAAAAGGCGGACGCAATGTCTTTGGCATTAAAGACCCTGCCATCGATGCGCTGATACAACTTGTGATTGAGGCACCGAACCGCGAAGAACTGGTTATTCGCACCCGCGCCCTTGACCGCGTACTGCTGCATCAGTACTTAATAATTCCCCATTTCCACACATCCAGTCATCGTATTGCTTATTGGGACAAATTTGGCAGGCCTGATATTGCGCCTCCCTATGATGGCAACCACTTTGCCACTTTTATGACCTGGTGGGTTGCACCGGATAAAGAGCAGACTTTGGCGAAGAAAAAAGGGCGTTCCAAAAACTGATATGGCCAGTTATATCTTGCGACGCCTGCTACTGATTATTCCTACCCTGCTGGGTATTATGGTAGTCAATTTTCTTATTGTACAAGCTGCCCCTGGAGGGCCGGTAGAACAAATGCTGGCAAAACTTCAGGGCCACGATGTCAGTGCCACCGTTCGCATCAGTGGCTCAAGCAGTGATGTGGCAACCCAAGGAGAATCGCGAGGCAGGCAGGGGCTGGACCCCGAGTTGGTACGTAAAATCGAAATAATGTACGGTTTTGATAAACCCGCCCACCAACGATTGTTTGATATGCTGGTAAATTATTCACGCTTTGATTTTGGCGACAGTTTTTTTCGTAATGCTTCGGTAATAGATCTTATCAAGGAAAAAATGCCTGTTTCCTTGTCGCTGGGTATTTGGAGCACCTTGATTATTTATTTGATATCTATTCCCCTGGGTATTAAAAAAGCCGTTAGTCACGGCAGTCGCTTTGATCTGTGGAGCAGTGCGATGATTATCATCAGCTATGCAATCCCGGGTTTTCTGTTTGCGATTATCCTGATTGTGCTATTTGCCGGTGGCAGCTACTTTGATCTCTTCCCCCTGCGAGGTTTGACCTCCGCTGATTTTGCCGAGCTTTCTACAATAGAAAAAATATTCGATTATTTCTGGCATCTGGCACTACCGCTGACCGCCTATACCATCGGTGGTTTTGCTACTCTAACTATGCTAACAAAGAACTCTTTCCTTGATGAAATAAATAAACAGTATGTCATCACCGCCAGAGCAAAGGGGCTGGAAGAAAAGCAGGTTTTATACGGCCATGTTTTTCGAAACGGCATGCTGATAATTATTGCCGGTTTTCCCAGCGCATTTCTCAGTATGTTTTTTACCGGCTCAATGCTAATTGAAGTCATTTTTTCTCTGGATGGTTTAGGCTTACTGGGTTTTGAAGCTGCGATTAATCGAGATTACCCGGTGCTGTTTGGCACCTTGTTTATCTTTACCCTGATGGGGCTGATTATGAAATTAATCAGTGACCTGGTTTATATTCTGGTTGATCCCAGAATAGATTTCGAAAGTAGGGATGTATGAAGCTTAGCCCGATCAATCAGCGTCGACTGGCAGTCTTCAAAGCACACAAACGAGCATTTTGGAGTCTCGTCCTCTTTATGCTGCTTTTTACCATAACGCTTTTTGCTGAATTTATTGCCAACAACAAACCCATTATTGCTCTCTACGACAACAGCCTGTACTTTCCGGTCGTTAACACCTACCCGGAAACTATGTTTGGTGGAGATTTTGAAACCGAGGCCGATTATCGCGACCCCTACGTAATCGAATTAATCCAAGCCAGGGGTTGGCTACTATGGCCACCGATCCCCTATAGCTATAACACCCACATTACGGGTCTTGATGTCCCGGCCCCCTCCGCCCCCACTACCGCTAACTGGCTGGGTACCGACGATCAAGCCCGTGATGTCGCAGCCAGAGTTATTTACGGCTTTCGTATTTCTGTTTTATTTGCTCTGGCACTCACCTTTGCCAGCTCGATTATTGGTATCTGTGTTGGTGCCATACAGGGTTACTATGGCGGAAAAATTGACTTGTTCGGCCAGCGTTTTCTTGAAATTTGGGGAGGCCTGCCAGTGCTTTATCTCCTCATTATTCTCTCGGCACTGGTCACTCCCAATATTTGGTGGTTGCTGGGTATTATGCTGCTGTTTAGCTGGACGCAATTGGTTGATGTGGTACGAGCTGAATTCTTAAAGGGACGAAATCTTGAATATGTACGAGCAGCCAGAGCAATGGGCGTTAGCAACAGTGTTATTATGTTTCGCCATATTCTACCCAATGCCATGGTCGCCTCCCTAACCTATATGCCATTTTTATTGACCGGTGCCATCACCACCCTTACCTCTCTGGATTTTCTGGGCTTTGGGCTGCCTGCAGGCTCTGCCTCACTGGGTGAATTAGTACAACAAGGAAAATCCAATATTCACGCACCCTGGCTTGGCATCTCCGCCTTTGCAGTATTGTCAGTAATGCTCACACTATTGGTTTTTATTGGTGAAGGCGTCAGGGATGCGCTCGATCCCAGGCTGGTGAAATAGCATGAGTAAACAAGCGATACTTTGCGTCAAAGAATTATCCACCTACTTCAAACAGGGGGACACTCTGACCGAGGCGGTCAAAAAGGTTTCCTTTGAGATCAAGCATGGCGAAACTCTGGCTTTAGTCGGTGAAAGTGGTTCAGGAAAATCTGTTATTGCCCACAGCATTTTGCGTTTACTGCCCTACCCGATCGCTTTTCACCCCAGTGGCAGTGTCAGTTTTCAAGGTGAAGATCTGCTTGGAAAAACCGAAAAAGCAATGCAGAAAATGCGTGGCGCTGGTATCAGCATGATCTTTCAAGAGCCAATGACTGCACTTAACCCTTTACACACCGTAGAAAAGCAAATCGGCGAAATGATAATGCTTCACCAGGGACTTCAGGGTGAAGCACTTAAGGGAAAAGTATTAGAGTTACTTGATACGGTTCACATTGCAGAGCCACAGCAGAAACTATCTGCTTATCCTCACGAACTCTCCGGTGGCCAGCGCCAACGGGTAATGATTGCAATGGCTATTGCCAACGAACCAAAACTTCTCATAGCAGATGAACCAACCACTGCCCTGGATGTTACCGTGCAGGCTCAAATACTGGAATTAATTAAGGAACTCCAACAGAAACTTAATATGTCAGTGCTGTTAATCACCCATGATCTTGGTGTGGTGCGTAAATATGCCGATCGGGTGGTTGTAATGCATAAGGGAGAGCTTATCGAGAGTCAGGCTACCGAAGCATTGTTCGAGAGCCCCAAAGAAAGTTACACCAAAGCCCTATTAGCTGCGGAACCCAGTGGAAAACCTGTTGAGCTAAGCACGGATATATCTCACGATACATTCTTAAGCACCAAGGGTCTGGCGGTAAAGTTTATCCTTAAGAAAAGTTTCCTGAAACGAAACACGGTTTACATGGATGCCGTAAAGGATGCATCGATTACTGTTCCCCCCGGGACGACACTGGGAATCGTCGGTGAAAGCGGCTCAGGAAAAACCACACTAGCACTGGCGATACTGAGACTGATATCTTCCCAGGGCGAGATTAACTATGATGGCAAGGCCATAGAAAAGCTGGCGCAAAAGCAGTTACGCCCACTGCGTCAATCGATGCAAATTGTCTTTCAGGATCCCTTTGGCAGTTTAAGCCCACGAATGAGTGTTGCCGAAATTATTAGTGAGGGTTTGCAAGTTCACTATAAATTATCAAAGCAGGAAATTGCAGACCGTGTTATTTCGGTTTTAACCGAAGTTGGGCTTGACCCGAATATTCGTCATCGTTATCCCCACGAATTTTCTGGAGGTCAGCGACAAAGAATTGCAATTGCCCGCGCTGTTGTACTCAAACCCCGCTTAATCATTCTCGATGAACCAACTTCAGCCCTGGATCGATCCGTACAGGCTCAGGTGCTTGAGCTGTTAAAAAAGCTGCAAAAAGACAGGGGTTTAACCTATCTGTTTATCAGTCATGATCTTAAAGTAGTCAAAACTATCAGCCATAATCTAATTGTGATGAAGTCCGGGGAAATTGTCGAATCAGGGCCAGCTGATAAGGTTTTTGAAAACCCACAACAAGCCTACACAAAAAAATTAATGCATGCGGCATTTTACTGATATAAACAAGCAGATTCCTTAATGAGCAATAAATCGGTTCCTGTATCACTGGCAATTTCCATCCTCAAAGTAGTTGAGGCACAGGGTTATAATGTTGATCAGGTACTCAAATCAGTTGGTCTCGATTTTAACCCCCTAAACAGCGATGAAGAACAGACTATTTCTGCAGAACTTTACAACCGTTTATACAGTCGTGTTATCTGGCTGCTACAGGATGAGTCCTTTGGCCTGAACATGAAGCAAAAAATTCCTGCCGGAAGTTTTCGAATCATGTGCATGTGCATTATTCACTGTTCCAACCTGGAACAGGCTATTATCAGAGCCAGTGAATTCATGGAGTTCTGTGGCAGTTTGGCAGGCCTGCCGCCGCTATTATTAAAGCCCATTTCCTATCAGTCGGATGGTATAGCAATCAGCCACTTGCCTGGTGATCGCGACCTATTTGCGACCGAACAGAATGATCGAATAAAAAATGCAGCACACCTGATATCCATGTGGCGACGCTTTTGCAGCTGGCTTATTGGTAAAGAGATTGAATTGCTAGAAGTTTGCTTTCAAGGGGATGAACCCGATAACACCCACCGATTGGATGAGCTGTTTAACTGCCCTCTTTCGTTTAATCAACGTTATAACGCCTTCAAATTCAAAGACAGCTATTTAAAAGCACCCTTAATCCATACTGAAGAATCGCTAAAAGAGTTTTTACGCTCCGCGCCTTATCAACTCACTTCAATTTACAAAGTGGATGATGGCAGTATGTTATTTAAGATGCGCGCTATTGTCGGTCAGGAAATCGGTAAAGGCTTTCCGTCGGTTACCGACATGGCCAGTCAACTAAACATATCCGTTCGCACATTAAGGCGAAGGCTTCTGGAAGAAAACAGCACCTATCAGCAGTTTAAAGACAACCTCCGGCGGGATGCGGCACTTAATTACTTGAATCGTCCTGAACTGAAAATCATTGCTGTTTCGGCCTTGTTAGGATTTGATGAACCGAGTGCATTTCACCGTTCTTTTAAAAAATGGACGGGATTGACGCCGGGTGAATACCGGCAACAGCTGGTGTGATGTTGGCTTCTATTCTCTAAACAGGCGATTGTAGGGTGCGGCCTCCGCACCTATATTGAGCTCAGCGGTGCGGGGGCCGCACCCTACGGAATATTATCCCTAATGTTTGATCGGTAATTTACATAATTTCATATATTCCAGGCTTGCTTTAATACCCAGACTAGTTTAATTTTCTGCACCCTGTTTTCTATCGGATACCGCTGGTGAAAATTCAACTACACTGCCCCTTCGGCGATTATCAGCTGCAACGTTTCCCTCTGCAAGACAATGAGAACTTGCGTGCCTGGGACGCTGCGGATGAATATATTCTTGATCAGCTCCATGATGACGGGCTAGCGGGCATTTCCAGCGTAGTTATTTTTAACGACGCTTTTGGCGCCCTATCACTGGCCTTAAGCGCCTTAAAACCAACCGTCGTTTCCGACTCCTATCTCAGCCAAGAAAGCATAAAAGAGAACTTGCAGCACAACGGTATGGCTGTAAAGGATTTTCAGTTACAAGACTGTCTTTCCCCTATTGACGCGGCAAACGGGCAGATCAATTTGATTCTGCTAAAAGTACCGAAAAATCACTCGTTACTTGAATATCAACTCTCTGTCATTCAAAAAATTTCGTCACCTTCAACACGAATTATTGCCGCCGGGATGGCAAAATATATCAATAAATCCATGCTGGCGCTTTTTGAAAAAACTATCGGACCTACGACCACCTCTCTAGCTAGAAAAAAAGCTCGACTGATCTTTCCTCAATATAAAGAACAAAACCAGGCATCTTATCAGCCGCTTTGTTACCAGGAAGAAAAATTTAATCTTAAGCTTATTAATCATGCTAATGTCTTCAGTCGACAAAAGCAGGATATCGGTGCACGGTTTTTTATCGAACATTTTCCTCAACAACACCAGTGCCAGACCATTATTGATTTAGGTTGTGGTAATGGCGTACTGGGATTTGTTGCTGCAAAACTATACCCAACAGCTGATGTGGTATTTTGTGATGAGTCCTATTTTGCTTTGCAGTCAGCCAGAGAGGGGGCCGCGATCAACTTCGATGACGAGCAAATCAATCGGCATTTTACCTATCATATCGACGATGCCCTGAGTCACTACAAAGGCAGTAAGGCTGATTTAATTTTGTGCAATCCGCCGTTTCATCAACAACATGCCATCAGCGATCAAATTGCCTTGACTATGTTTAAACAGGCCGCAAAGCAACTCACTGAAGGTGGACACCTTTACGTCATTGGAAACCGGCATTTGGATTATCACACAAAACTGAAGCGGCATTTTAAGCAGGTAAAACTGATCGCCTCGGATCGAAAATTTATACTATTAAGGGCTAGCGGCTAAAACATCAAGAAGCCAAAAAACAAGCTATAGCTCGGTATGGGCTAATCCTGTAAGATACGACTCACATTTTTCCGGTACTCATCCAGAAGTATTTCATGCCCAAACAAACATCCACATTTGATCTTACAGCCAAGGCTTTCCTTGCGGCCATTGCTTTAAGTTTTTTCTTCAGCTGGTATCTAATCCCTGATATTGATACTCCGCTATTCAAATCAAACACTACACAAGAGACGATTGAAAAGCCCAGTGCCGAGGCCAACTATCAATCCACTTTTGCCTCTAATGGCAGTACTGCCCTGGTACACGCATCCTCTTCGGTTGAACTGGCGAATGGCGACATAATGGCAGTCTGGTTTGCCGGTAGTCGAGAAGGAGGCAGAGATGTCACTATCGATAGCGCCGTCTATGACCCTAAGAACATGAGCTGGGGAAACAGGCAAACCCTCGCAACCCCTTGGGATACGCAACACCAACTCCAGCGTTATGTTCGCAAACTCGGCAACCCGGTTATCACCCGCGATGTGGAAGGACGTTTATGGTTATTTTACGTCAGCGTCTCCTTTGGTGGCTGGGCGGCCAGCAGCATCAATTTCACCACCTCCGATGATATGGGTGAGAGCTGGCAATCTGCTCAGCGCCTAATCGTTACGCCATTTTTTAACCTCAGCACATTGGTACGAGGTATCCCCTACAATTACCAGGATGGTTCGATCGCTTTACCTGTTTACCATGAATTGGCGGGAAAGTTTGGCGAACTGCTACGAATATCCCCCGAGGGCAAGGTGCTCGATAAACAACGCCTGGCAACGGGACGTCAGTCACTGCAACCGATTATCTTTCCCCTTGGCGAAAAAACTGCAAGAGTGTTAATGCGCTATTCCGGAAAGTCTTCACCCAATCGTGCCTTGGCTGTGTATACCGATGATGCTGGTGAGCACTGGTCAGAACCGAAAAAGAGCGACATTGAGAACCCCAATTCAGCCTTGACGGGTGTAGTGCTGGAAGACGGTAAACTGTTGGTGGTTGCCAACGATACTGAAGACTACAGGGATAGACTGTCCCTGTTGCTATCAGAGGATCA
>JAUXDF010000378.1 GCA_030618505.1 Spongiibacteraceae bacterium
TGGTTAAACAAGATGCGTTAAACATAAAAGGCTTAGCTGGGTCATCTAATTAGTGCCCATCCAGAAATTAAACAAAGAGGTCATGGCCAACACAAATCTTGCGACTTAAAGGCCTTGAAAAGGCCTAGGAGCTAGATTTGTGTTGGCCATGACCGGACTTAATTATCGAAAACTACCAGTTTCTGGATGGACATTAATCAGGGAATATAGTCTTGATTAATAAAAATTTTCCCAATTTGTGATGCACACTCAGCCGGTGAGTCAGTGTAGCCCATTGAGTTTTCCAGGTTAAAGCACTTTTTTATTCTGAAAGCCGTCGAGTAGAGACAAACATTACTATTCGTTCATCCACTCTGAAACTGCCTATTTAATGGGCATTTGCAGATAAACAGAGCCTCAATTACCCAGACTAAACATATTGACTTGCAACACTACTCCCATAGATACTCTGTCGCAAGATATTTACCCTGCAATTTATTTGAATCAATGGTAAATTGACAGGCTTACAAATCAGTATTATAAATCTGTTACAACAAATAATTACTCGTATCGAGGGGGCTTAGGAATAAGGATGAGCAATATAGAGCGCGCCTACACAGAAAAACGCACATTTATCCGAATGAGAGTTGATACTCCCGTTCTGCTTACTCTTGCAGATGGCAGCAATACCGAAATAGAAGCAATCTGTAAAGATCTAAGTGGTACGGGAATGCTAGTTGAAGTCGACCATCAGATTGCTTTAGGCACAAAATTACACGTAAACATCAAGTCAGCCAAAGCGCCCTTTTCTGCTAATGCAGAGGTTGCCAGAATAAAAACATCACCTTCAGGCAATTATATTCATGGGCTAAAACTCAATGAAATCAATGATGGCGGCGAATAAGGGCTAGAAGCCCAGAAGAAACTGCTTAAATATTAAACAGAAAATCCCGGCGGCACTTAGTAAAACTCCTCAAATTCTTCTTCACCGAAGTCATCTACTATTTCGCCGTCATTGATAAGATAATTGCGCCGCTGCAGGTAGGCATCTCTGATAAATGTATATTTATCACCAAAGATGAGTTCTTCCGCCTTTAACAGGCCGGCGCGCCGGTCAATCACATCAACGACCACCATTGAATAACGCGTCTTATCATGGTCGATACCAATACTGGGATGCACATACCAGGCGGGCACCAAGCCTGCAGCATCACTCACTGTGCTCGGCCCCCAAAATGGCAACACGACATAGGGACCTCTGGGGATACCCCAGACAGCAAAGGTCAAACCAAAATCTTCTTCATTTTTCTCCAGGTGCAGCTTTTCAGCTACCTCAAAAAACCCAAAAACCCCCACTGTTGAATTAATCAACAGTCTGGAAGAGGTAACACCCGCCTGACCAAGCTCAAGTTGGAGCAGGTCATTCACCAGTGTAATAACTTCACCAAGATTAGAGAACATGTTGCTCAAGCCGTCATCAACCACCCGTGGGGTTACCGCATCATAACCCTTGGCGACAGGCTTTAAAAAATAGCGATCAGCAAAGTCATTAAAGGCAAACACCTTGCGATTAAAGCCCTCCCACGGATCAGCCTCACCCTGCGCTAAGACAAGCTGACTGGTGGAAAGTAGCATAACCAGCATTAGCCAGTTTATCAGAGGGTGGTAAATGGGCATCAGGTGTCTGTTTTTCTTACTCGATGACAGAGGGTGAGGAATTATAAGGCCTAAGTTTCCTGATATGCCAATTAATTTGTCGAAAGCTTTATTTAGTGCGCCCATTTAAAAACAATTATTTCAAAGTAGCTGTTTCGAAAATAGACATTCCCACGATAAAGAATGCTAAACCATAAAGGACTGTGATCAAACCGCCTCTTTCGCCGCCCAGCTCGTCATGCTGTTATCAAGCCACTCAAGAATCAAGGGAAAGTGATCTTTTCTGGCATCACTATGCAGCAACATGTCAACGTGATCATAATCATGTAAATTGCCACCATCATCACTTAACAGTACCAAACGGCCATCATGGCGTCCCAGCTGGTGAATAAATTTTCTGACATCATCGGGGTGGGAAAAAACCTGCTCGGCAACCGATGCAAAATAGAGGCTTGGAGGGAGGCTTCTCTCGATAATCGCCGCACCGTAATCGAACTGATCCTCCGGGTCGACCCACAACTCTTCATTGGCCCAGGCCAGGCTATCGTAATAACAAGCAGCGCTCTCATCCATAGTGCCTAAACGCAGGCCCTTGGCGGGAAGATAACCATTAAATCTAACCAGGCGTGCAGCAACTTTCTCCCATAACCAGTCGATAACAAAACGTTTTTTCCAATTATCGGCCTGAAGCTGTCGTCTGACGCCAAAATGCACCATTCTCTCTACCGGGCAGAGAGCCTCACCAAAACGCGCCAGATAGGCCAGCATAAAAACACCACCCAAGCCATGGGACATCCACAATTGCGGCTGCAGGCCACGTTTTTTAACAATGGCTTTGGTATAAGCCGGAATATCGTCGGCAATAATTTGATGGTAGCCATAGGCGGAGCGCTCCCCTACCGCTGGCCAGCTTTTCCCCTTGCCGCGCATATCGGCCACAAAGACATCATAGCCCTGCTCTGCCAGATAGTTGGCCAAGCCACTACGGCCTGTTGAATAAAAAATACGACCGTCTTCAACTTCTCCATGCAACATAAACACGGGAGAGCCCAGCTGTTTTTTATCTTTGTAGATACGTTTGAGGTGCAGCTGATCTCCGCCGCTGACGGAAACCATAATGGATTCGTGGTGCAATATTGCTGCCATGAGCTTGCTCTGTGTTCATCAATGTGGATTTTGAACTTTCTGCCATTGCTTATCCAGACGCTTGGCAGAGACCGGCATCCTGGTACCCAATTGCTGTGCGAACAACGATACGCGATATTCCTCCAACATCCAACGATAAAGCATCATTTCAGGGTCTTTATTTAACACCGAACTGTCCTGCTGTGAACTTTGCCACAATCTTTCAGAGAGTTTTTCAAGTTCGATACAGGCGGCACGATCCTTTTGCGGCTGCCCGGCAACTTTTTCAAGACGCTGCTTTGCCGCCTGCAAATAACGCGGATATTGCTGCAACCAGAGATAAGGGGTAGCGTAAATAAACCCTGCATAAACCAAGTGATCCAGCTGGGCACGCAGCTCTGCATAGGCACCCAGACAAGCGGGAGAGACCTTGCCTTTGAGAACTTTATCCACTTCGTAATACTGGGTAAATATCTCCGACAATAGCTGCTCGTAATCATTGGCAACGGCCACCAATGTTGAGCGTTTAAAATGCAGCCGCTCTTCAAAACCAGCTTTGCTGCGGGGCAGTTCTTCTTCGCTCAAAAAAGTGGTGTTAAATATAGCTTTGGTGGCATCCAGCAACAGTTCATCCCGCTTAATAATGCCACTGATGCGCAAGAGGTTTTTATTACCACGAAAAAGTTCTTTTTTTAGATATTTGATCGACTGATTCTGATCCAGCATAAACAGTCTCAGCAAACCCTCACGATGTTTAAATTGCGCATCCTCACGGTAATCGCAAAGCTCAATACTGACACCCTCCCCGCCTTTATCCACCAACGCGGGGAATGACTGAATATCCACACCCGCCTGTCGAA
>JAUXDF010000102.1 GCA_030618505.1 Spongiibacteraceae bacterium
AGGTCATGGCCAATGCTGATCTTGCGACTTAAAGGCCTTGAAAAGGCCTAGGAGCTAGATTTGCGTTGGCTATGACCGGATTTAATTTTCGAAAGCTACCAGTTTCTGGATGGGCACTAATTACTTGCTGATGAATAGAGCGCGGATTCTAACAAAATTTATTACTTGGCAATAGCGTGAGGCATAAGTAGTGGCGGGGTGGCAGTAAGGGAAGTAAATGATAACTTACGGCGGGCTTTAGCTGTGCTAACCTTAGTATCACTTGGGTTTGTAGCTTCTTTATCGACTGTGAGCAGACGGATTCAGGCATCAAATAATAAGTGGATGTAGTGAATATGACAGTATTGGTTGTTTCTCCCGGCCCCCAGGGAGAGCAGATCAAGGTTTTACTGGAAGATGAAGGTTATCAGGTTGAAACGCGATCGGATGTTAATCTGGCGATTGAGTCCTTAAATACTCATGCGTTTGAGCGCTTGATTATTGTGCCCCAAGCGGGCTTTGAGCCTTGGCCTTTAGTTAACCTGCTTAGATCTACCGACAATAAAATCGCAAAAATACCGATAGTTATCATCAGTAATGAGTCTAACTGGTCGTATCAACGGCTAATGCTCAACTATTATGATGCGAGTGCTTTGCTCAGTTTTAATGCGCTATCTCGGCTGCCGGGAATGTTGCGTGATTTGTATCACACGCCGTTTAAACCAAAAATCATGGTGGTTGATGATAACCCGGTATCTCTTGAGCATATCAGTCGGTTTTTAAAGCCCTTATATGATGTCAGCGGCTTTAACTCCGGGGCCGAGGCTTTGCGGGTTTTCAAACCCGAGCGATTTGATCTGGTGATGGTTGACCTGCGAATGCCGAAGATGAATGGTTTTACCCTGATTGAAAAGCTGCTAGAGATTGATCCAGCGGTGTTGACGCTAGCGTTATCTGCCGAGATGGATTTGGAGGCTAGTATAAGATTGCATCAGTTGGGTGCGGCGGGCGCTTACTCGAAAAGTAAAATGCAGTCAGTCCCTCTGAATCACGCCATTCATAGTTTGTTTCTTCAGCGGCACAAGCATTTTTTGCTGCAGAATTATCAGCTTGCGTGATTGAGGTTGAGTGTAGACTCAGGGTAAGGATAAATTCTCCAGTTTCATCGCCAGTAGTTTGACCAGATCAGATACGGTTCCCTGTTCATCATCATTAAGTTGACTGTAAAGATAGAGCAGCTCAGATTCCTCTGCTGTCAGGTCTGCGCTAAAAGCCTGGCCGGTGACAAGCTGTTGCCAGGGTATGTTGAAGAAGGTGCCGTAGTGGGTGATTTGCTCAAAGGGCGGGCCAACTTTAAACCAATGTCGAATGGTTCTTTCATTGTTTCCCCATACCATTAAGTGGGAGCGCAGGTCTTTTTTCTGTTTGCTACCACGGCGTATGTAGTAGTCCACCATAGTAAGAAATACCGCCGGGTTATCCTGGTAGAAACGGACATAGAACTCTAAGGAATAGGTTTTCATATAATTATAGCGAATAAGTCTAAGTGAGGTTTATCTAGCTATTTTATCAATTGTTGCCGAAATAAAAATAAACGGCAACTTAATTAAGTGACTGCGGAAAAAACACCCTGTTTTTTAAGTTAGTAATCACTATTCTGGTGGTTTTTTCGTATTTTTATAACTAAAACTTTAGTGTTATCCTTCACTCATATTCCATTTAAGTTGTCGGGGTGAGCGTGGTTGTTGAAAAAATAAAAAAAGAAGCCTTTGAGCTTAAGCGCAGAGACGAGCTGGATCAGCTGATTAAAGAGATGGCCGCCCATTTTTGTATCCAGAAGGATACGGACAAGCAGGCACATTTTCGCAGTTGGCGTCATGCTCTGGAGGGCCATGTGAACCGTTATCGTGGCTATTATTATGAGGACTGAGTTATGAAGACTGAGCTATGAATACTGAACTACGAAGACTGAGCTTTGGAACGAGCAAGAAATTTTGCACTTAAGGCCTCTCATTTTGTTCTCCTGAATGTTAATTGCACCTGCCTGGCTCTTCTTTTTTCTGCAGAATTTCACATCCCTCACTGATATAATCTTCGATACTATAATCTTCAGTACTATGATCAATCTGATCGATTTCTCCAGATCAGCCACTTCCTGTTCACTGCGTGAGTTTTCAACAATATGGCCGCTGCACTGAAAGAGGTCTATACCCGAAAATACATTGATGCCCTGGCGATGGCTTTTGTTGATTTACCCTGTGGGTTTGATCAGCAACAGTTCGTGAGCATGGTTTTTGATGATGAATGGCCCAAACGAGAATTAAAACAACGTATGGCTCATATCAGCGCCTGTCTGCATGTGGTGTTATCGCTACCCTATAAGGAGGCGATCAATTGTTTAACAGCGGTTGCCCATAATTTTGGCGATCTTCAAGCGCTTATATTTCCAGAGTTTGTTGCTAGCTATGGGCTTGAGGACTGGGATCTGTCTATTACAGCGATGGCTTATTTCACCTCTTTTTCAAGCTCGGAGTTTGCGGTTCGCCCCTATATTGTGCAGGATCAGCCTGCCATGATGGCGCAAATGTATCGCTGGAGTGAAGATGGAAATCACCATGTTCGCCGCCTGGCCAGTGAAGGTTGTCGCCCGCGCCTGCCTTGGGCCATGGCTTTACCGGTTTTTAAAAAAGATCCTGCAGCGATCATGCCTATTATTGAAACCCTCAAGAAAGACCCCTCGGAATACGTCAGGCGTAGTGTTAGTAATAACCTCAATGATATTGCCAAGGATAACCCGCAGACGGTACTGGCCTGGTCAGAGAAAAACCTTGGGCATTCTCTTGAAACGGACTGGATTATAAAAAGAGGCTGTCGAACATTGCTTAAGCAGGCTCATCCTCAGGCTTTGGCCCTGTTTTCCTATTTGCCAGCCGATCAGATCAGCGTTGATCAATTGGCAGTGAGTATGGACAGTCTGGCGATAGGGGAGGCGTTTAATTTTACTTTTCGTGTACAGTCGACGCAGTCATCCCTGGGACTGTTAAGGGTGGAGTATGGTATTGATTTTGTGAAGGCCAATGGCAAATTGTCGCGCAAGATATTTCAGCTTGCTGATAGTGATCATAGTGACGCCACTCGTATTTTCTCTCGCAAGCATAGCTTTCGACAGATGAGCACCCGAAAGCACTATCCCGGTATGCACAGGCTGGCCATATTGATTAATGGTGAAGAGAAAGCTTCGCTGCCCTTTGATCTCTTGTAAAATAGTATTGTAAACATAGTGAATGTAAGGACATGCTCGAAGTGGTATAGTCGCGCCGGAGTTTTATGTTGTTCTTTTGAGTTGAAAAAGGAAAATAAACAGGTATGTGGGAAGAATTATTAACCTCAGCTAAAGCAGTAAAAAGAGCCGGACGTACCGGTTTTGTTTTACAGAAAACAGGTTTGCGCTACCTTAAAGATCGACGCAGCCAAAGCTTGCCCCATATGCTTAGAGAGGCAGTGGAGGAGCTTGGTGCTACCTATATTAAATTGGGGCAGTTGGTGGCAAGTTCACCTTCTCTGTTTCCCCATGAATATGTTGAGGCTTTCCAGGACTGTCTTGATCAAACTACGCCCATTCCTTTTGAAACCGTAAAACAGGTGATGCAGGAGGAGTTTGGTAGTCGTTTAGATGAGCTGTTTGTTGAGATTGACCCCGTACCGCTGGCCTCAGCTTCTATTGCCCAGGTTCATCCTGCCACATTGCGCTCCGGAGAGGAGGTGGTGGTCAAGGTACAGAAACCCGGAGTGAGGGATATTCTTGATACCGATTTTCAGTTTTTGCAGTTTGGAGCATACTTAGTCGAGCGCTTCAGTCCAAAGGCCTGGCGCAGCTCAATCACTGATATTGTTTCCGAGATTCATAATGGTATGTTGGAGGAGTGTGACTTTCTTCAGGAGGCCGAAAATATTCATGCTTACCAGAAATTCCTGGACAGCACCAATAACAAAAAAGTAAAAGTCCCAAAAGTCTATCAAGAGGCAACAACAAAAAGAGTGCTGACCATGGAGCGCTTCCACGGTGTAACGCTCACTGATATTGATGAGGTCAGAAAATATTCTGATGATCCTGAGCAGGCCCTGGTCGATGCCCTTGATACCTGGTATTCCAGTTTGCATCATTGCCAGATTTATCACGCCGATCTTCATGCCGGTAACGTGATGTTGCTGGAGGACGGCAGCATTGGTTTTATCGACTTTGGGATTGTTGGGCGTATTTCGCCGGAAACCTGGGATGCGCTGGTTTCCTTAACGGTTTCATTTCCGAGCGGGGATTTTCAGAAAATTGCCGAGGCGCTAGTGACGATTGGTGTCACCAAACAAAGTGTTGATGTAGAGCGCTTCGCTGCAGATATTGAGTCACTGTATAAAAGTATAGATAATGATGATGGCGGTCAGGAGTTTAACGATTTTGCCAAAGAGCTGACGCTGAAAATCTCCTCCGTTGCGCGGCGTCATGGCATCCGCTTTCCCCGCGAGTTTACCTTGCTGGTCAAACAGTTTCTCTATTTTGACCGTTATATCCGCCTGCTGGCACCCGAGCTGGATATGATCAGTGAGGAGCGAGTATTCGCTTCTATGGACTATTAAAATTCTAAAAAGAAAAATCATTCCAATACTTAGATGGCTATTTCTGGCGCTGTTTTCTATAGCAGCGTTTTTATTAATTAATGTTATTTTCTTTAAACCTTTGAGTATCGACTGGTTTTTCGAGCGCGTGATGATTCGTACGGCGCTGGTAGAGCCCGAGCTTCTTACTCGCCTTAGATTATTCGAGCCCTATGGGATTACTTTCCATCAGGATGAGCTGAACGATGAGTCTGATGAAAAAACTCAGCGAGATTATAAAAGACTTGCAGATGATATTAAAACGCTCGAACGTTACCAGGATACCAATCTTTCTAAATCACAGCGTCTTTCCAAGGCGATATTGTCCTATTTTCTCAAGCAGCAGTCAGGTATAGAGCGCTATCAATATCATAACTATCCGGTAAATCAGCTGTTTGGGGTGCAAAATAATTTCCCCTCTTTTATGGACAGTAGCCACCTTATTGAAAATCTTGAGGCGGCAGAGGATTACATTACAAGATTATCAAAGTTGAAGGTGAAGTTCTCCCAGGTACTTGACGGGCTTAAAAAACGTGAGCAGCTCGGTATATTGCCACCGACCTTTGTTGTTGAGCGAGTGCTGGACGAAATGCAGGCCTTTGTTGATACGCCGGTGAGAAAGAATATCCTATATTTTTCATTCAAGAAAAAACTCGCTGCTCTAGCCGATATTCCAGAAAAGAAAAAACAGTCTTTGTTGCTCGAAGTTGAAGGAGAGATAAACAGTAGTGTGTATCAAGCCTATCAGTTGCTTATTGACTATTTTACCGAACTGAAGCCGAGAACCAATAGCGACGATGGCGTTTGGAAGTTTCCCGATGGTGAAAGGTTTTATGCATCCATGCTTCGCTATCATACCACCACCACTTTAACGGCCGAAAAAATTCACACTTTGGGCTTAACAGAGGTGGATAGAACCCAGACGGAAATTCTTACGGTTATGGCACAGCAAGGTTATGATCCATCGGCAGGCTTTCAGGTGCTAATGAGAGAGTTACATGATGATCAGCAGTTTTATTATGAAGACAGTGATGCCGGACGAGCACAGATTTTAAGTGACTATAAAACCATTATTGATGAAATAGAGCAGGGTATTGCTGGCTCTTTTAATGTTAAAGCGAAAGTCAGTGTTGATGTAAAACGTATCCCTGTATTTAAGGAAAAGTCGGCCCCCGGCGCCTACTACAATCCGCCTTCTATGGATGGGGCGCGGCAAGGAACATTCTATGCCAATCTTTATGATATCAAGGCGACGCCACGATCTAATATGCGCACGCTGGCTTATCACGAGGCGATCCCCGGGCATCATTTTCAAATTGCCGTGCAGCAAGCGCTTAAAAATGTACCGACCTTCAGACGTCTGGTGCCTTTTACCGCCTATATGGAAGGCTGGGCTCTTTACGCAGAACGCCTGGCCTGGGAGGAAGGTTTTCAGAGTGATCCCTATGATAATATCGGGCGACTGCGGGCTGAACTATTCAGAGCGGTGAGGTTAGTAGTAGATACTGGTTTACATTATAAGCGCTGGACACGCCAGCAGGCGATTGATTACATGGCAAGCAATACTGCCATGGCAGCAAGTGATGTGGTCGCTGAGGTGGAGCGTTATATTGTTTTCCCTGCTCAGGCGACGGCCTATAAAGTGGGCATGATGAAAATACTCAGTTTGAGGGAGCATGCAAAGCTTTCTTTGGGTGAGCTTTTTGATCTTAGGGATTTTCACGATGTGGTTTTGAAAAATGGTGCAATGCCTTTGACTATTCTGGAGGAGCAGGTGGAGAATTACATTCTGCAGAAAAGACAGAAGGCAGAAAATGCAGGTGTTAAAAATCTTTAATTTCGTTACCTAGCCAAGATTATTTTATTTTTTATGCTTGTAGCCTTTGTTTATATTGGAAAGTGCCTCTAATAGTATTCGGCAATCAAAGCGAGCATAAGCTATTGATTACTGCATGATAGCTTTTAAGTTTGTCTTATTTACGCGTTTTCTGTTGTCATTAAACGGTTCTTGCCGCAATCGCTGGCTCTTTACGCATGCCTGATCTCTGGCTATAAATAAGGGTGTGTGATTAATATTTGCTCGCAATACCCGAGTGGCGTTTACTAAGAGCGAAGGTCTTTGTGGGGGATGTGGTTTTCTTACCCTCGGGTACATTGGTGCGGGGGCCGCACCCTACGGGTTATGCATTTTTTCTCAAGTGCTATTTCAATGTACGCAGAGGTGATTTATGGAAAATCAAATAAACAATCTTGTTAATAAACTCTATGCAGGCAAGCAAGCTGATGTTGCGATTAGTTGCGATACCACCAGCTCGGCTGTGCATTTAGTTCAGGCACCCATTTCAGAAGATTTATACCAGCAGTTACAAACCATGTCCGTCGTCTACAAAAAGGATGCAAATTGCCTTGGCGGTGAACTGCTGATAATAGCACTTCAAGAGCTGCTTGATGCATTGCCTGCAGAGGAACATGAGCTGCTGCATAGTGTCAGGGCGCATGCTGAACAACAATATATCAGTCGGCATATGGAAGAGTTGCGTTACGATGCCGGGGCTACATGAACGATCTTGTTATTATTTTATCGTTATAGAGTTGTTTGCGTGCGTTTTGTGTCTTGTTAGCTGTAAAAACAGGGTTTGAAAGCGGCGTAATATCTGGAATAGGTCTATCCTTAAGGTTTGCTTGCAAGATGGCATTTCGTATTAATAGACAAATTCTGGAACGAAAAAATGAAAAGAAGAACCAAAATTGTAGCGACTATTGGTCCTGCATCCGGTAGCCCGGAGATGATCGGGCAGCTAATCGATAATGGCGTCAATGTATTTCGCTTGAATTTTTCACACGGTTCTCAGGACGGTCATCGCAAGCAAGCACAAATTATTCGTGATGTGTTAGCCGAGAAAGAAACTTACGCGGCGATTCTTGGTGATTTACAGGGGCCCAAAATTCGTATTGGTGATCTGGATAATGAGCCTTTGCCACTCGTTAATGGGGCTAAAATCACCCTGACGGTTGATGGTGAAAAACCACAATCAGAAAATGTTGTTTTTGTGCAATATCCAACCTTACCCGAGTCGGTCGCTGCCGGTGATACCCTTTTGCTGGACGACGGTCTGATCCGGCTTGTGGTCGATGCCGTTAATGGAAAAGATGTACTTTGCTCGGTTCAAATCGGCGGCTTGCTTAAATCCAGGAAAGGTTTAAATCGTTTGGGAGGAGGGCTGTCAGCTGCGGCGATTACTGAAAAGGATATGAAGGACATCGAGCTTGCCGCTGAGCTTAAACTTGATTATCTTGCGGTCTCATTTCCCAGCTGTGCCGATGACCTTAATCCGGTTAAAGAAAGGTTAGCTGAGTTGGGTGTCAAAATAAAAATTATTGCCAAAGTCGAGCGAGCAGAAGCGGTAGCCTGCGATAAAGTACTGGATGCCTTGATCTGTGCCTCCGATGGCGTGATGGTAGCGCGTGGCGACCTCGGTGTTGAAATTGGCGATGCCCAGCTTATTGGTGTACAGAAAAAAATCATTCAACATGCGCGCAATCATAATCGCCCGGTCATTACTGCTACACAAATGATGGAGTCGATGATTACTAATCCGGTGCCGACTCGGGCAGAAGTTTTTGATGTTGCCAATGCCGTACTCGATGGCAGTGATGCGGTGATGTTATCTGCCGAAACCGCCACCGGGCAATATCCGGCACAAGTCGTCGCGGCGATGGCAACAACCTGCATTGGCGCTGAGCAACACCCGGATATTCAAAAATCCAGTTATCGTTTTGACCGGCAGATTGATTGTATTGATGAGGCAATTGCCCTGTCGACGATTTATGTGACGCATCATCTCAAGGGGCTAGCAGCTGTCATCTGTTTGACCGAGTCGGGTAATACCGCCTTAATGGCCTCGCGATTAAATTCCGAGTTGCCCATCTATGGCATTTCGCGCCATCGCCAGGTTTGCAATCAAATGGCCTTGTTTGGCGGTGTGGTGCCCACACACTTTGATATTAATGATGAAACCGCCGAGTGTGTATTCGATGATGCTATGCAGTTGGTGGCCAGTAAAGAGGGCTTAAAGCCGGGGCAAAAAGTTGCCATTATGTGTGGTAGCTTAACGGGGCGGAGTAATGGAACCGATACGCTTCGAATACTGGAATACCGTTAGAGCCCAATGGCACCGGTTTTACCGCACCCCTCATCCCTGCCTTTATATATGCCCGTTGTTTGGGTGCTCCCCAGGAGAAGGAGCTAAAAGCCCTGGTCCGGCTTAACTAGTGACCATCCAGAAACTGGTGGTTTTCGATAATTAAGTCCGGTCATGGCCAACACCAATCTTGCTCCTAGGCCTTTTCAAGGCCTTTAAGTCGCAAGATTGGTGTTGGCCATGACCTCTTTTTTGATTTCTGGATGGGCACTAACTAAGTGCCATTGCCGTTAGAGCCCATT
>JAUXDF010000290.1 GCA_030618505.1 Spongiibacteraceae bacterium
TTCTGGATGGGCACTAAGCTAAAAGCTGATTTACGATACTTTAGAATTTAATCCGCGTACCGCCTTAAAAACGGCAGAGATACTATGAGAGATGTAGAGATTAACCATGAGCCAGTAGAACTTTATAAAATTCTAAAGTTCGAAGGTTTGGCCGGTAGTGGTGGTCAGGCAAAAATGCTGATTAGTGACGGGCAGGTTCTTGTTAATGGCGAGGTAGAGACCCGCAAACGCAAGAAGATTGTTTCGGGTGATACCATACAATTGTTTGATGAAGTCATTCGTGTGCAATTGGTATAGATGATTGACTTGATTAACCCACCATTTTCGTCATCCCCGAAGTGGTTTATCGGGGATCCAGAGTCCCGCAAACTGGATTCCGGCTAAAAGACTGCCGGAATGACGAACTTTGTGCCTTTGCTGAATAAAGTTACATAAAAAGTATCGATAAAGACCTAAGAATTACTGAAAAAGAACGATATAATTGCTTTCTTATTAAGATGCTGGGAGCTGTTTCCCGATATTGAATAACATGACGCTATTTTCGAGGTAGTAATGAGTGATTTTAAGAAATACGAATGTTTAATTTGTGGTTTTGTCTATGAGGAAGAGCTTGGTCTTCCAGATGATAATATTGCCCCGGGAACCAAATGGGAGGATATCCCCGATGATTGGGAATGTCCGGATTGCGGTATTGGAAAATCCGATTTTGAGTTGTTAGAAGAATAATAGAGGTATGTTTTCTCCCAAAGAGCGGGAGAGCTAGAGAGGCAGCGGGATTGAGCGAGGTTCAAAATTAAGGGTAGCACCCTCAGATAATGAACCTCGTTCAGCCGAGTTTATTAATAACCTAGCAGTGTCGCGTAGCGATCTTTGTGGAATGCAGCATCTCCCAGAATCTGCATAGCAACGCGGGCCCTTTTCAGGAAAAGCCCAACATCCAGGTCATCAGTAACACCAATACCGCCGTGCATTTGTGTGGCTTCGTCGGTGACAAGCTGGAAGGTGTCGCAAAGGCGTGCTTTTACCAGACTAGCAAGCCTGGCAAGATCTTCGGGTTTTTCGTCAACTGCTGTTAATGCTTGAAGGATAACTGACTTGCTAAGCTCAATCTCGGTGAACATGATTGAGGCTCGGTGTTTGAGCGCCTGAAAGGTGCCTATCTTCACACCAAATTGCTCACGCTCTTTTAGGTATTCCAGTGTTCGCTGAAACATCTCCAGGCATCCGCCCAGCATTTCAGCAGCCAGAGCGATGCGACCGCGATCCATTACCTGATCCAGTATGGCAAAACCTTTATCGAGTTCGCCGATCAGTGCATCGGCTGGGATGGCGACATTGGTAAATTCAATGCGTGCAGCATTGCGGCTATCAAGCATAATCGTGCGGGTACAGTTAATACCGGCGGTCTCTGCATCAACCAGAAACAGCGATATACCTTCTTCTTCATCACTTTTGCCAGAGGTGCGGGCAACAACAATCAGTTTGTCAGCGCTGTGTCCATCCAGGACAAAACATTTAAGCCCGTTGAGTACATAACCCTCGGCGTTTTGTTCTGCCTTTAGTTCAATAAAGTTTGGGGCATGTCTGCTTCGTTCTTCAAGGGCGAGTGCGTAGGTTACTTCGCCGGCGGCAATTGCTGGTAATAAGCTGTTTTTTTGCTCATCTGAGCCACCAAGCTCAATCGCTGAAGCACCGAGAACCACGGTTGAAAAGAGAGGTGATGCAGCGAGAGTGTGGCCGGCTTCCTCAAAAATTAATCCAAGTCCCAGGTAACCAAACTCCAGGCCGCCAAACTCTTCGGGGATGGCAATGGCCGTCCAGCCCAGTTCCGCCATTTTCTGCCAGAGTTCTGGAGAGTAGCCGGTGGGATCCGATTGGTCGCGAAGCTTACGCAGGGCTTCAACAGGGGCGTTTTCCTGTAAAAATTCCCTGGCAGAGTCTTTTAGAATACGTTGTTCTTCATTTAACACCAAAGCCATGACAAATCTCTCCTGGAGGCGGGTTACAACTAAATCTCGGAAATCCAGACTAATCTATGAGGATTCCGGTCAAATACACTGCTCTTGATCAGCTTTTGAGTATCGATATGCCCTGATATGCGCATAATTAAGAGGCTGAATCTTAATGAATTCCCTGTTTTGTGCAATGACAAAAAAAGACATGTGACCTAACATAAACGGCCATAGTGCATATCTGGCGCCATTGTTGAGTAGTGGTCGTGGGCTTATTGGCGAAATACGTTACATTAGGCAAGCTCAGAACGCGCTTGTCGTTTAAGCCTGAGCGTTGATGTAACGCAATACCTTTTTTGCTCGCGACTTGCTATTTTACAACTATTGTACGGAATACTTATTGGTATCAAGGTCATGACACCCGATCAAATACGCCAGCTGCTTTCGCCTGCGGCTTATCCGCATCCCGTGGAAGACATCCAACTGATTGAAACACACATATCCTGGGTTATCCTGACAGGCGATTATGCCTATAAAATTAAAAAGCCGATGGATTTGGGCTTTCTTGATTTTGCTGAGCTGGATAAGCGAAAGTATTACTGTCATGAAGAGTTGCGCCTTAATAGCAGGACGGCTGATGCTATTTATATTAACGTACTGCCGATCGTGTTGCAGGGTGAGCAAGCGATGATTGTTGAGCCTCCTATCGATGAAAGAAATATATGCGTTATCGACTATGCGGTGCAGATGCGCCAGTTTGATAACGAGGGTTTGTTGGCAACGCTGGTTGAAGAGAAAAGTCTACCGCTGGAGACTTGGACTGAGTTGGCCAGAGAGGTGGCCAGTTTTCATAGCAAAGCTGAGGTCTTTACAGATGAGGAGTTCGGTAAGCCTGCTTTGGTCAAGGCCGCTATAGAGCAAAATTTTGAGCAGATAAGGCATTACCTGACTGATGCTGACGATATTCACTGGCTTGGGCATATCGAAGATTGGTCGCAGGAATATAGCCGTTGTCTACAGTCTTTGATAGCCAGTAGAAAGCGCAATGGTTTTGTACGCGATTGCCATGGTGATCTACATCTGGGTAATCTGGTCAGAATTAACGAGAAGATAATTCTTTTTGATTGCATCGAATTTAACAAAAATTATCGCATTATCGATACGGCCAGTGAGATTGCCTTTACCATTATGGATCTGGAGCTTCGAGGCTTGCACTCAGAAGCGAACCGTTTTCTTAATACCTATATTGAGTTGAGTGGTGATTATCAATCTGTTGCACTGTTGACTTACTATAAAGTGTACCGGGCAATGGTTCGTGCCAAGGTAAGTTTGCTGGCATTGCCGGTTGCTGAGCGAGATAGGCTTGCGGGAACAGCTGCCTATAAAAATTTCCAGCGTTATCTACAGTTGGCTGTTGCGTATATGAAAGACAGTCCCGCTTGTATAGTCATCATGCACGGCGTATCGGGTAGTGGTAAGTCCTATCAGGCCCAGCTATTGGCCGAGGCGATGGGAGCGATTCGTATCCGTTCTGATGTTGAACGAAAGAGGCTTTTTGGTTTGGCTATTGACGCCAAAACCGATTCAAACCAGGATAAAGGCATATACACAGCAGATGCCAGCGAGAAAACTTTCCAGCGTTTGGCCGACATTGCCGAGCAGGTTGTAGATGCAGGTTTGCCTTGTATCATCGATGCTACTTTTTTGCATCAGCCGCGGCGCGAACAGTTTTTAAAACTGGCTCAGCGCTGTGAAGTACCCTTTTTGATTCTGGATTGTCAGCCACCTCAAGAACTTATTGAGCAGCGTTTGAAAAATCGTCAACAGCAGGGCAATGATCCCTCAGAGGCCGATGAGCAGGTGATGCGCCAGCAGCTGAAACATCAACAAGCGTTAACGGTAGAAGAAAAATATTATACCTTTACTACCGATACCCTTGGCCCCATTGATGCCGAAGCAATAACGAAACAACTGGCCAAAGACGATATAGCTTATAGCAGTTATAATGACTGCGGCAGCCAAACGTGATGTCTGCAAGGGTGCGGCCATAAGCGGCTTCCGCACCATTGGCTAAACTGTAGGGTGCGGCTTCCGCACCATTGGCTAAACTGTAGGGTGTGGCTTCCGCACCATTGGCTAAACTGTAGGGTGTGGCTTCCGCACCATTGGCGTTAAAGTTCAAGAGCTGACCGGTGCGCGGAGCACACCCTACATTGTTTTCAGTCATAGGGAGGTGGTTTTCTATCCTCCATAATAATCAATAAAAGAGCAGAAGCGTCACTATGACAGCCGATCAAATCTATCACTACTTGCTGTGGTTTATTTTTATTATCTCTGCGCTCACCTTTGTCGCAACCCTGCTATTTACTAATCCCTACGGACGTTTTATGCCCAAGGATCAGCGCTTCACTATCGCCTCCTTGCCAGGCTGGTTGATTATGGAATTTCCCTGCGTGGTGGTATTTGCCTGGACTTTCAGTTACGGAGAAAATCGCGCCGCTTTAGTGCCGCTGGTATTTTTATGTATCTGGCAGTCTCACTATTTTTATCGCTCCATCATTTTTCCCCTGCGAATGCGCGACAGGGGAAAACGGATGCCGATAATGGCTGTCCTGGTTGGTGTTGTATTTAATTCCATCAACGGCATACTCAATGCTTACGCAATTGTCAATTTGGC
>JAUXDF010000447.1 GCA_030618505.1 Spongiibacteraceae bacterium
AGGTGTTTTACTGTCACGCCAGTGGATCGAGGCATAGGAAACGGCTGGTTTTGAATCTGTCATTATTAAAAACTGCTGTTAAAATCTAACATTAAAAAACTAGAATTAAAAAACTAGAAGAGTAAAAAGGGCAGTTTAACAATTGTTGAATAGACTGAATACAGGCTGGGCAAATATTGGCAAAGTGTTGGTGCTGCTAACGCTGCTGTTAGAAACCTCGTCGCTATTGGCGAGCGCGGTGGATTATAAAAAACAGTCTATTTCCCTGGCCTTGGCATCAGAGCCGCCCAATCTGGACAGTGTGCTCACCTCCGACTCCCTCAGCTTCTTTGTACTTTCCCATTTAAGTGAAGGTTTGCTGCAATACGATCAGCATGAAAAGCTGGTGGGTGGCGTTGCCGAGCGCTGGCAGTTTGGTGAAAAGTATGCCCGCTTCTGGCTGCGAAAAACGGCTCGCTGGAGTGATGGGCAGCCTGTCACCGCCCATGATTTTGTGTATGCCTGGCGCCGGGCGTTGGATCCGGCCAGTGCATCCTCCTATGCTTTTCTTCTCTATCCGGTGAAAAATGCCAAGGCGATTAATGCCGGGGAACTGCCTCTGGATGCCTTGGGTGTTAAAGCGATTAATGACTATGAGCTAGTGGTTGAGCTGGATAAACCCTGCGCCTACTTTTTAAGCCTGACAGCCTTTGCCACTTATCACCCGCAACGTCAGGAATTTGTTGAAAAGCACGGTCGGCGTTATGCCGCTGAGGCCGATACACTACTTTTTAATGGCCCCTTTGTGCTGGATCGCTGGGTGCATGGCGCCGCGCTGACTTTGAAGAAAAATCCGCTCTATTGGAATCATCAGTCCATTCGTTTGAATGAGATTGTTATCGACAATATTACCTCCGACCTGACGGCGATTTTAAATCTGTTTAAAAACGGTGAGATTGCTCAGGCAAACCTTGATGCCGATACTATCGATTCAGCCTTGCAAAGCCGATTACATATTCGTCGTTACCTGACCGGATATCTTTATTTTATGCGTTTTAATTTGCGCGAGCAGCGCATTACCCGTAACAAAAAAGTACGTCAGGCGATGCAGCTGGTTTTTGATTCAAACACCTATGCCAACAAGGTGGTTGGCAGACCGGGTATTTTGCCGGGCAGATCACTGTTCCCAATGAGCGTTAGAGGCGTGTCCAGTCCTTTGCAGGAAGAGTATCCGCCGCCGAGGGTGACGCTGGACTTACAAAAGGCGCGGGACTTACTGGAGCAAGCCAAACAGGAACTCGGTGTTGAGCACTTGCCGGCCTTGACCTTGTTGACCTTTGATTCGGCCTCAGCGCTGCGCCAGGCCGAATACCTGCAAAATTTGTTTCGCCTCAGCCTGGGGCTTGAAATTCATATTGATCGCCAGGTGGCCAAGCAGCGATTTGCCAAAGAGGATGAGGGTGATTTTGATATCGTACTCAGTGGCTGGGGGCCGGACTATGATGACGGTATGACCTTTGGTGATCTTTTTGCTTCGTGGAATAGTAATAATCGAGGCAGATATATCAGCGACGAGTATGACCACTGGGTTTCGATGGCACAAAACAGTCTGGATCCATTAGTGAGAGCGGAAGCCTTCGCCCATATGCAGGCATTAATTCATCAGGATGTGGTAATCCTGCCACTCTATGAAAGTGCCTTGAGCTTTGTGCAGCATCCACAGCTGCGTGGTGTCGCACTACATCGTTTTAGTGGTGATTACAGTTTTCGTTTTGCCTATGTTGCGGAGGCAGAGTAGCAATGAAAGCAGGCGGTTTTTGGCGTTATGGTGCCAAGCGTATTTTGATGGGAGTAGTGACACTCTGGTTTTTAATCACCGCGACCTTCTTTGCCATGCATACCATTCCGGGTGATCCGCTGAGCGCTGACAAGGCAATGCCAGAGCAAATCAAAGAGAATCTCCAGGCGTATTACGGTTTGGATAAACCGCTGCATCGCCAGTACCTGATTTATTTGGGCAATATTGTCCAGGGTGATTTTGGTTATTCCTACACCCAGCAGAATCGGCGGGTAAACGATATTATTTATGAGCACTTTCCCGTTTCTGCCAGTCTGGGCGTGGTTGCTTTGCTGATTGCCAGTATTGTTGGCACGGTGCTGGGTGCCATTACCGCATTGAATCGTGGTCGCTGGCCCGATGCGATGATTATGGCCTTGGTGATCGCGGCAATCAGTGTGCCCAGTTTTGTTTATGCCGCACTGGCCCAGTGGATGATTCTATGGGTTAACGGTTTGCTGGGAAGCCCGTTAATCCCCGTGGCGGGTTGGGGTTCATTTGCCCATATTATCGTTCCGGCCGTGGTGCTGGGGGCTGGTACTCTTGCTTACATCACTCGCCTGCTAAGAGCCAATCTGATTGAAGTGATGCAGGCTGACTATATTCGCACTGCACGGGCCAAGGGTTTGTCGCCCTTGCGAATTTTTTTCAAGCATCAGCTGCGTAATGCGATATTGCCGGTGGTTACCGTGATGGGACCGGCTATTGCCGCTGTCACCACCGGTGGTTTTGTGGTGGAACAGGTGTTTGCGATACCGGGGCTGGGTCGGTATTTTGTGCAAGCGGTAACGCAGCTTGACTATACCGTTATTATGGGGACGACCATTTTTTACGGCGCATTTCTGATCTTGATGGTGGTGCTGGTGGATTTGCTTTACGGCATGGTTGATCCGCGTATTCGAGTGGGAGGGCAGCGTTAGTGAAAACTCTGTCGGCGGCGGATTTTGAGCCCATTGACGCACG
>JAUXDF010000294.1 GCA_030618505.1 Spongiibacteraceae bacterium
TCGTACTAGCCGCACTATTCGCACTAGCCGCACTATTCGTACTAGCCGCACTATTCCACTTTAATGCAGCGCCAAAGTTTTGTTTTATTTTTTACTCCTGCCTCCTCAACTTTATAGCCGCCGATAATTTTATTCTTAATTTTCGACAGCCATGTTCCAAAAGCTTGGGTAGTAGGCTGTTTTATCGTCATCCGTGATAGGCCGGAACATCAGCTTTTTACCCGATTTTGGTCTTGAGTGCGCTGGGCGACCGCTTTTTGTTTAAACAATGACCAGAAACCTTTTGGGTGACTACGTCGTGAAGGTAGGTAACCCTTCACCTTAAACCGCTCTACAATGGGGGTTTCGGGTAGAGTGCATGGGTAATAAGGGGTATTTATGTTTTTCTCTATAAGGAGGTAATATATAGAGGTATATAGTTATATATATAACTATATATATTCTTCTATCTCTTAAGAATAATAACTTCACCCCCTGCACTCGGCTTGAAACCCCCGCCGTTGCTGGGCTCACGGTGAAGTCCGCTTGCCATTCACCCGAACTTCACTGGTTCATAAACCGCGCGGGTTTGGCGGGGGGTGAGCCAACCATGGTTCTTCCCGCCGGGGGTTTAGCAGATTAGCCAGTTTAGCCAGTGGTTCGTCTTTTAATTCTTCTAGTAGGTCAAACATTGCGCACCTTATCGGGATAAGTGCTGATGGTTGATATACCCGCCACCTCGTCATACTGCTTCTCCAAATAGATCAGTTCATCCACATCAGCGCGTAGATCGCCTGTGCCCTCATAGATCAGGTCGCCCTCAGCGTCCCTGTGCTTGTTCGCATGGGCTAACAGCACAACCGTCCCACCTTTGACCGTAACCGCCCTTAGAAGCTGTTACAGCGCCTTCAATGGCCTCTTTTGTATAACATCAGTCATCTTCTTGAGCGTATCGAATAAAAAAACCCGATCACTCATGTCCACACCAGCATCGGCCACACCTTTTAACTTGCTCACGATGTCACCCATTGAACCGCCCGTAACCAGGTCGGGCACCAGGCAGTCATAACCATCCTGCTTTGCCAATCGGATGTACCGCTTTGCATTACCACCACCTGTATCGGCATTAACATAAACCACCTTATAACCTGCCTTTACCATGTCAGGACAAATGGCCGTTGCCAGTGCCGTCTTACCCGCATTAGGCATGGCGACCAAAACAACCAAATAGACCAACTGAACCAACTGCACCAACTGCACCACGTTTTTGCAACAAGTTCTATATATATATAAAACACACTATTTACCTATTATATATATTTATTATTACTTTTAGAAAAAGGTGGTTCAGGTGGTGCATATCCTTTGAAACCCCCGCCGCTACTGGGCTGCGCCGTGGTGCACTTTGTGGTGCATTTTTCTAAAGTGCACCACTTTTCTGGTGCACTTAAGAAATCTTGAACCAGGTGCACCAGGCATACCCAAAAAGACGGGTCGCCCTTTTTGTTTTGGTGCAGAAATGCACCATGCTTAACCCAGCTCAAATTCAACAAATCTGCTTAGGATATGCGCGATCATTCCTTCAACGGAGCCTTGGTTATGCCTGGATAACACCAGCGTCGACACCCCTTTACTTTCCTTCACCTGATTCATCAACGCCACCCCTTTAGGCATTGTGGTGTGCCTGAATCGTACCCGTTCGCCGTTGTAAGTAACCTGGAGTCGGTTTTCAAATCCCATGGTCAACCTTCGCGCCTTACTTCTCACCAACCCCCGCCAATTTTCACCCCCTTGTCCCTCAACGCCAAGAGTGCGCTCATAGTTCGCTTTTACCACGGCTTCCACAAGCTCATCCAGCAACACCACGCCACCACAAACCAATTCGCAATACTCCAGCCCAAACGCCACAACGTTATCCATCGGCCCCTGGCTTTGATGGTGCGTGGCTTTTTCCTCCTCACTGGCTGTCGCCTGTGCATCCTCACCCGCAACAAACGCTGATACGTCTCGGGCCAACAACCAACGCCACAACTCAACCTGCCACTTAGTGGTATCAAGAAATTTGTGCAGATTGGAGAAATAACCGGCGTTGTGTTTTTCAACGGTGTTCTGAAAATGCTTAAACCGTCTGTCATTCTCATCCCGCTGGATACCTTCACTATGGTTGGAGCAGATAATCACGCTAAAATAGGCGAGCTCCGTCCACTTGGGGATGTACTTTTCTTCGAAGGTCATCAAAGCAGGGTGCGGATCGCAAAGCTGTTTAAGCCTTTCATACTTGCTGTGGTCGAGTGTATAACCGTTTTTTGCACCGGTGGTGGCCTCGGGCACAATCAGCCATAGTTTACGCAGATTGGCGTTATTACCGCCGCCGACCAGCTCTTCCATTGACGGCGCACCGATATTACCCTCGCCGAATAGCATCCCCAGGATTTTGGCCATCGTCCCCCGCCCTGTACCTTGTACTGGCGTAGACATATATAAGGTATTCCCGCGATAGGTCGCATCCTGTGCTTTCATAGCCAAGTGCGACATAAACCATTCAAAATCAGCACCGTCATTATAGGGTAGTAGATACCTAAAAAAATCGAGCAGCCTGTCAACAACCTCAGTATTCGCTTCACCCGCTGAATAAAAAGGTATCTGGCATTGGTTAATGAACCTATCGCCCGAAATGGTGATCACGTTATCACCCCCTGGTTTATACCGCCGCCCTGCTAAACGCAGCAACCCAGGGTGTTTGCTGATCAGGTTATATTTGGAAATGCGCAACCAGGTAACACCCTTAGCGTTTTGTCTGGGTATGCGAACGTCCTCGGCCATTAACTCCTTAAATGCTCTGGCGCTCTTATCATGCCCGTTGCGCATATCAATATACTGAGTGCCGTCGGTTGCCCATCGGCTAACTTCTTTGGCCAGTGGGTCAATAATTGGTAAGCCAGGCCCACCATTCACCACTACCCACTCCATAAAATCCTTAGTCTTATGTGATGAACAGGCGCCATGAAAGCAGTTGAAACCGCGCCGCTCAGGCTGTTCACCCTGGCCAATAGGTGAGTAATACGCCCACGCTTCGGCTGAGTTTGGGTCAACACCTTCACCGTTGTTGTGCTCAGCACACCACGGGCAGACAATCGGCCACCACTCACCACCCACACTCGCTATATGCCCGCGAGAACCCAACCACTCCAATACTTCATCCACAACCCCCGCCATTGAGAATTGAACATTTTTACGGTAGGCCGTCGCGCCCTGAGAGCGGCAGGGGTCGTTCTGCACACTTCTGACAGCGTCCGTTTTAATGTCCTCCCATGATACTTCTGCGCCCGCAAAGTAAAGCAAATCATCAGGGCACCATTTGGGCTCGGGCTGCCAATAGACCAGCTTTACTCGCGGATAATTGCCATCGTCACGGCGGTATTTTTTCTTACTGTTCACCCCTGCTGGCAAACGCACCAGTTTATTTGCTAAAGCACCGCCGCTATCCCATTCGCCGGATGAGTACACAAGCGACACCAGGGCCTTGGCTTGTTCAATATCACGTATTGGCTCTTCGAGTATGTAGCCGTACTGAAAATTCCCTGGCGAGCTTTCGATAATCCAATTTGGCTTACGAAGCTCCTTATCCATCTTGTCAGGTTGTATGCGCGTGCCTATGTCATCAAGCACCAGGCAACCCATAGCAGCAAAGGCGTTGTTCATGTTTCGCAGCTTGCCATCGGTTAAGCGTGCCAAAGCGGTACTGAAATACGCGGCGGTGGGTTTCTTCGTATTCCGGTTTTCCTCAGCCATAAACTTATCAACGGACAAAAAGCGAAACCCTTTCCCCGCCGCCTTGGCGGTCAAGATGTGCTCATCCTGCTCCAGCTTGGGGTATATCGCGGCTAGAAAGTCACTAACACTGACCGCTAGCGCGGGTTGCGGTGTAACGCCGATTCCATTGGGCGCGTTTTGCGCTGCGTTTGTGTTGATGTTTTCTACGTTACTTTCTGGATCAGCCACAATAGGCTCCTTAAGATTTATTTCAGCAAACAAACAATCGTCAGGGGTGCGGTGTCTGGTCAACCTAGCGGGTTGGTGATAAACTAGGCAGATCAAACACAACGCACCGTAATGCTAATGTTTGTATGCTGGAGCGGGTAAAACCGCTCTGGTGTTCCTGCTTTTTTATATAGGGTTTACCTCGGCAAATTTATGGTTCGGTCAGCCACCCGAATTTCTATTAACCAGTGGCGAGGCACTCACTGGACTTTTTTACTCTGTTTTTAACTGCTGCTCGCGCTCCTGGTCACAATCCCAAACGTATCCGCCAATGGCGCCAGTTTCATTAGCAAAGCAGCGCCGCGACTTCTTCGCATGTCATACGCGCCGGTGGTTTTTGTATTTTTGGTGGTTTTCATGGCATGTTTTCCAGTCAGAAACCTTGCTGGCCTTAGCGGCTGCCGGATTTAACTCTGTTTTTTGGTTTAACGTAGTTTTCCAGGGCTATCGCATTCACTCACTACCCCTGCGTTTCCTCAGCTTGGTTTTCCAGAGGGAAAACCCGTGCTAATCCGCCAGGGCTGCCAGTGTCCTAATCGCATCAACGGTAACGGCATTCATCCTGTCAGTCTCTGCAAACGAAT
>JAUXDF010000017.1 GCA_030618505.1 Spongiibacteraceae bacterium
CCTCGGATGTGGTGTTTCATTTTAATCTTAAGCGTGGTTTTGGCGAATCACTATGATTAATAAAGCCGCCCTAAAGCGCCTGTAAAGCATTATTGAGGCCACGCTCAAGCAGATGTTTGTAGCGAAGATAATCAATCGTTTGAATTGCGCCGGGCTGATTGGCCGGGATTAGTGCACCGGACAAATCAAGATCGGTTATATAGCAGGGGTAGCGCTCGCTATTTTGTCGCCGCGCAAGAATAAATTGCGCCACGGTCGTATACAGTTGTTCGCCCCATTCTAGCGAGGTAAATTCCTGCTGGTCACAATATATGTTAAATACCATCTGCTTATCCGCACTAAGCTCGGCGATAGCCTGGATATTAAAATAACTACCGCTTAATTTACTATTAACACGGCGGGCTTTAAGCTGTGCTGGCGCGCTTTGACCAAGCTGCACCAGCTCGAAATAAAGCAGTTGTCTTTGCAGTGGTTCGCTATTATTTGTACTCAGTTGCGCGCTAAAATCCTGTTGCTCGTTATTTTGCCGATAGAGTGTTGATTGTAGAAACTGGCTGAGCGGGTTAAGCAAGGTTTGCTCGTTAACAAAGGGGGTGGTATAGCTGAACAGCGAGCCGTATTCATCAACAACATAGACTTGGGCGGTGTCACCCTGACGCTGATAGAACACCTCGATGACATTCGCCTGACAGTTTTCGCTAATGGCCGACAATAGCGAGTTATTCAGGGCATAACGATCAAAAACGATGGGGCTGAATTGCCGCTGCCGCTCACCGAGTTGCTGCTCCAGCAGGGTGTAGTTTGCCGCTCGCTGGATGTTGAGCTGTTGTTCGCGATATTGCAGGGTGTAGAAGGCATTCTGAATTTGCAGAATGTAGCGGCTGGTGGCTGAGCGCGTGCCGGAGTAATAGCAAGCGGCAAGATCCCGAAATAATTCTTCAACGCGCTGTGCTATCGATGGCGCCCGACTGGCGCAAAAGCAGCGAATATCCAGTGTGGGTAGACCCGATTGGGAGTCAGGGGGGGCAAGTTCAATATAGTCTTTAATACAATGCAGCAGGGCATCCTTGCCCTCAAAGCGCGTACAGCTGATTTCTCCCCAGCTATTGAGCGTGAGCTGCTCGATATTCATAATCAGGTTGTCACGAAAACCGCTGTAGCCTAGTGAGTCGGTTTGATTGCTGAGGCGCTGTAAACCACGGTTTTTTATTCCCTGCAAGGGATCGGTGCCGACGTTGATCAGCATCAGTACTTGCACCGGTTGTGGTGCACGGGTAAAAGTGGTGTTTTCTTTGTGCTGGTGGCTGGTATTGGCAGGCATTAACTGTTGTAAGCTGCGGATAATATTATTGAGCTCAAAAGCCTGCAGGTCGTGTTCGCCTTCGAGAAAGCCCACCTGTGTGGTGCTGTCGAGGATGCCGTTAAAGTGACACCAGGCAATCAGCTCTAGCAAGCTTTTCGAGCGTTTGAGGGCTTTGTTTTGTGGCATTTCGTGCCGCAATATCGTTTCTGGATAAACCGCCCAGGCCGTTTGCTGGTGTTCCCCCGTCTGATTCTGACAGAAACTCAGGTTATCCTCGGCGAGACTACGAGTAATGCCGGGGTTGATCAGCTCAATTTTTCCCGCCTTGCGTTCAAAGGCGGCATAGAGTTTACGACCAAGGATATTCATTTCATGGGAGTTGATCAGAGCCGCAGTACGATTCATGCGGGCAAATTCTGTCAAAAAACGGTAGCTGTTGGTGAGTTCGCGCACCAACTCCTTGCGCTCTTCAATAACCTGAGGCGCTTTCCAGCGACGGCGACTGTCGAGATTTTGCAGTACTTCGTGGCTCCAGCCCCACTCCATGACCAGCTTTTGCATTAAGCCGCGCTGCCAGGACGGCGGATGTTGTCGAGAGGGCTGGGAGAGTTTTTTGCCGACCTTAAAATAAAAGCAGCGGCGAATCAGTTCCAGGCGTTTATGCTCATCGCGGTCAAGTAGATACTGTTCCAGTCGCCGATAGATCATTACATAGGGGTCAAGCTCGTCAATATCGAGCTGGTTTTGATAGATGGCCTGCTTAAATTGGCTGCTGAGGTTCTCGGTGCTGGGAAACTCGCTGGCGTAAACTTCAGTTAATAGCAGCTTTAAAACAGATTTGTAGGGTGAATCGATGCCCTTGTAGAGCTGCCAGATGCCAGCGCCGACAAACTCTCCCGCTGGAATTTGTCCAATGCCACCAAAGTCGACGGTCGCTTTCGGGAGAATAAAACGCTTTTTGCGTAGAGTGTTGGCGATGTGGTCGTACTGCGCCTCTTCATTGGCGGGAATTAACCACCAGATGGGTGGCCGGCCGGCAATCAACAAGCCGGTGCGATAGAATTCATCCAGCAATAAGTAGTGTTGGGCGGTGCCGCAGTCCTCGGTGGATAATTCTGCTCGTTGCCCCTGGCGAAATTTTTCACTGTCCATTAAAAAGAAATGTACTTCCAATGACAGTGAGGCCGCCCATTTTTCCAGTAAGCTGCATTTTCGGCCTAGTTCGGCGACTTCATCAATGGTCAGGCTGCTCGGATGGCTGAGCCAGATATCCAGATCGCTGACACCGGACTGAGCCACACTGCCGCAGCTACCCATCAGATAAATACCGTCGATTTGTCGACTCAGGTTGGGGTTGCGACGATAGGTAAAGCTGCGCGCCAGACGCTGGGCGCGCTGTATATCACCCTTGCTGGGGTCATAGTTGGCAACCCCCATCGGTGTTTGATGGGAGACGTAACCGGGTAGTATCGGGTGATTAACATGGAATAGCAGTGGCAGTAGATCAAGCACTATTTGCTGCTGGCGATTTAAACCCAGCCGCGTGCGCGCCAGTCGGCCTTGATTGACCTGCATAAAGCGTTGTCTGATGACTTTTAGGTTCTTGCGATCAAGACCTTCATCAATGGAGCTGTGGACGGGTTTTGTGCTGCGCATATAAAGCAAGTATAGGAGGCAATTGCTTGTTGCGCAGGGAGTTAAAGCGTTTATTTTTATTCGAATTAGTGATAATTCGCATTTGAATTTGATGGGCGGGGTATAAGGTCTGGGGCAGGGAATTATTATTTCAGCTTGGTAGCTTCCTGCTCTTATCGAGTAGTCAATGCTGTTTATTCATAAATATTCCTGTTATTGCCACACTGAGCGGTTTTTAAGGGCTATAATGCGAGGGCAGAATTATTGCGATCAATAAACACACTAAAATGAAAGAGAAGAGTATGAGCAAAGGAACAGTAAAGTGGTTTAATGCAGACAAAGGTTATGGTTTTATTACTCCTGATGACGGCGGTAAGGACCTGTTTGTACACCATTCAGAAATCAAAAGTGGCGGTGGTTATGCAACACTGGATGACGGTCAGGCTGTAGATTATGAAGTAGGCCAGGGTCAAAAAGGTCCATGTGCAAACAATGTAGTGCCAGCCTGATCTAAGGCTGGTGGTGCTTAGTAAGTAAAGTGCCATACCTCACTATGTTGTGGCGGGCTTGCTGACTGTTAAAGCAGTTAGCAAGCCCGTTACCTGTATCGTCGTTTTTCGGGCTCCGCTTCCAGGTGCTGGACTATATTTCCTCTTAAACAAGTATTAGCGTGATTGCAGGCGTTTCGCCGCTCTTTGTGCTGCCGCCTTCACCTGCTCGGGTGCCGTACCACCAATATGATTGCGTGCCGCCACTGAACCTTCCAGGGTCAGTACCTCAAAGACATCCTGCTCTATTTCGTTGCTGAATTCCTGCAGCTCTGCAAGACTCATGTCCGACAGATCCTTATTGGTTTCAATGCCGTAGGCAACTGATTTACCGACAATTTCATGGGCGTCACGAAAGGCTATGCCTTTGCGTACCAGATAGTCAGCCAGATCGGTGGCAGTGGAAAAACCACGGCGAGCGGCTTCGCGCATATTATCTGCTTTGGTCTCAATGGCCGGTATCATATCCGCGTAGGCTTTTAGGCAGTCCTTGATGGTATCAATGGTGTCGAACAGGGGTTCTTTATCTTCCTGGTTATCTTTGTTGTAGGCCAGAGGTTGTCCTTTCATCAGGGTTAGCAGGCTGATCAGGTGGCCATTAACGCGGCCGGTTTTACCGCGCACCAGCTCGGGTACATCGGGGTTTTTCTTCTGCGGCATAATGCTGGAGCCGGTGCAGAAGCGATCGGGTAGCTCAATAAAGTTAAATTGGGCACAGGTCCACAGCACTAATTCTTCAGAGAAACGCGATAAATGGGTCATCACCAGGCTGGCAAAGGCGGAGAACTCGATGGCAAAGTCACGATCCGAGACTGAGTCCAGCGAATTCTCGCTCGGTGCATCAAAACCCAGCAGCTCTGCGGTGTAGGCCCGGTCAATGGGGTAGGTGGTGCCAGCCAGGGCTGCGGCGCCCAATGGAGAGATATTAACCCGTTTGCGACAATCCTGCAGGCGGCCGTAATCACGCTCAAGCATTTCGTTCCAGGCCAGCATATGGTGACCAAAAGTAATGGGCTGGGCGGTTTGCAGGTGGGTAAAGCCGGGTAAAATGGTTTCAGCTTCACGCTCGGCCAGATCGATTAAGCCTTGTTGCAAGCGGCTGAGTTCTTTGCTGATATTATCAATTTCATCGCGGAGATACAGGCGGATATCGGTGGCCACCTGATCATTTCTGCTGCGGCCGGTATGGAGTTTTTTGCCGGTAATGCCAATACGCTCGGTGAGTTTGGCCTCAATGTTCATATGCACATCTTCCAGGGTGATGGACCAGGGGAAATCACCCTTTTCCACTTCACTGCGGATGGCTTCCAGTCCTTCGCTGATTTGCTGGTATTCGTCCCCGGTTAATACGCCAATTTTGTTTAGCATCTTGGCGTGGGCCAGTGAGCCGTTGATGTCGTGATGATAGAGGCGCTGGTCAAATTGAATGGAGGCGGTAAAGCGTTCCACAAAAGCATCGGTAGCCTCGGTGAATCGACCGCCCCAGGGTTTGATAGTGTGCTCTTGGTCACTCATTTTTGTGCGCCTCTATTAACTGACTGGTTAGCGAACTGCTAGACTTAAATAATTACTTAAGCGATTGATAAACAACAAAACCGCGCATTATATCAACTTCATCCAGAGAATTCGTCGCAAATAGATGATAAATACCCCTGATAGCTCTAATAGCCCTGAAAGTCATGTAAATGACGATGATTTTTTCTTGCCAGATTTCTGCAATGTACAGGCCTTGCTGGTATTGGTGGTCATTGCCGAGTTGCTGCTGGTGGTGTTAGCGTTGGCGAATGGTGGTTTATTGCACTTTGATTGGCTGAGCTTTGGCATGAACTCTTTATTTGTGCAGTGGGTGGTGCTGTTAAGTGCGGCCTTGTTGTGCAATATGCGGGGTTTGCTGCGCAAGCTGCCGTTGCGCCGTGGGGCGGCAATTAGCTATGTACTGGTGTTGTTGCTGACTTTACTCTGCAGTATTGCTGCGCAGTTGATTTTGAATCGTGGCAGTGAGCAGCCCTGGGATGCCTGGCAGATTTTGAGTAATGTGATTATCGCAGCGGTAATAGCCGGCATAGCACTGCGTTATTTGTATTTGCAGCAGCAATTACGACAGCAGCAGCAGGCGCAATTGCGCTCTCGGTTGGAGGCGCTACAGGCGCGGATACGCCCTCATTTTCTGTTTAACAGTATGAATATTATTGCCAGTTTGATTGCCGTTGACCCGGATACCGCCGAGGAGGTGGTGGAGGATCTTTCCGAGTTATTTCGAGCCAGCCTCAATGTCAAAGACAGTCAGGTTGCCTTTGAAGAAGAAATGGCGCTGTGCCGTAAATATGTAAGCATCGAGCAATTACGCCTGGGCGAGAGGCTCAGGGTAGATTGGCAGGTGGATGATGTCCCTTACAATTTGAAAATTCCTTCGCTGTTATTACAGCCCTTGCTGGAAAATGCCATCTATCATGGTATTCAGCCTTTACCCGAAGGGGGAGAGGTTTTGGTGAGAGGTGTTTATAAAGACGGCTTATGCCGGGTTACGGTCACTAATCCGATACCACCACAGTCTGCTGAAAATACCGGTGGTAACCGGATGGCGGTTGATAATATTCGCCACCGTTTGTCGGCGCTTTATGGTTCCTCGGCTAGTCTTGATCTGCAGGCCGAAGGCGAGCAGTTTATTGCCAGTTTGAGCTTTCCCGGCCACAGTCCGCTGATGCAAGGTGGAGAGAAGCTGTGAAATTGACAGTGCTAGTGGTTGATGACGAGGCGTTGGCCCGTGATCGGCTGTCGCGGATGATTAACCGTTTGGCGGATTATCAGGTAATTGGTGAGGCGGCTAATGGCGAGCAGGCGGTGCAAGGCTGTCGGGATAAACAGCCCGATATTGTGCTGATGGATATCCGCATGCCAGGTATGGATGGTATGGCAGCGGCGCGCCAGTTGGCACAAATGGAGCAGGCACCGGCGCTAATTTTTTGCACGGCTTATGGTGAGTACGCACTGGAGGCTTTTGATGTGAGTGCTGTGGGTTATTTGCTCAAACCGGTTAATAAAGCCAAATTAGAAGCGGCCTTGCAGAGTGCAAAGCGTTTAACCAGCGTGCAACTGCAGGCGCTGAAACTGGACGAAGCAGAGCCCTTATCATCATCGCGCCAGCACTTAAGTGCTAACTATCAAGGTGCCGTTCGGCTGATTGCCATTGAGAGCATAAGCCTGTTGAGCGCGGAGCAAAAGTACGTCACCGTCCATCATCGTGAAGGTGAGGCCTTGATTGAAGAGAGCCTGAAAAGCCTGGAGGATGAGTTCGCTGACAGTTTTGTGCGTGTGCACCGTAATGCGCTGGTGGCCAAAAAGTGTATTGATGCACTGGAGCGACAGGTGGACGGCAGCTATTGTGTGCGTCTGAAGGGTTGCGAGCTGAAACCACAGGTGAGTCGCCGTCATGTGGCGGCGCTGCGTAAGTTGATGCAGGTTCTGTGAACTCTTAAAGGCGCTTAACTAGTGCCCGTCCAGAAACTGCTGATTTTCGAAAATTAAGTCCGGTCATGGCCAACGCAAATCTAGCTCCTATGCCTTTTCAAGGCCTTTAAGTCGCAAGATTTGCGTTGGCCATGACCTCTTTGTTTAATTTCTGGATGGACACTAACTAAGTAGCATGCCCCTATAAATAATTGCCGTGCTCCCGTATCATATGGCCATTTTTTGGCATCCAGCGGGAGTTCCTGCCTCGTATGAATAAACTTATCCGTATCGCAACCCGAAAAAGCCCCCTTGCTCTTTGGCAGGCGGAGTTTGTTAAGGCTGAATTATTGCGTGCCCATCCTGAGTTGCAGGTAGAGCTGCTGTGTATGTCTACTCGTGGAGACAAAATTCTCGATAGCCCGCTGGCCAAAATTGGCGGTAAAGGCTTATTTGTCAAAGAGCTTGAGTATGCGATGTTGGAGGGTAAAGCGGATATCGCTGTGCATTCCATGAAGGATGTGCCGATGGAGTTTCCTGAAGGTCTGGCACTGGGGCCTGTCTGTGAGCGTGAAAACCCCTGTGATGCTTTTGTTTCTAATCACTTTGACAGTCTTGAGGAGCTGCCACAGGGAAGCCGGGTCGGTACGTCGAGTTTACGTCGCCAATGTCAGCTAAAGGCGCAACGCCCGGATCTTGAAGTGATCAGTTTGCGGGGGAATGTTAATACCCGCCTGAGCAAGCTTGATGCTGGTAACTATGATGCGATTATTCTTGCCTCTGCTGGTTTGATTCGCCTGGAAATGGCGAATCGTATCCGCTGTCACCTGAGCCCGGAGCAGAGTTTGCCCGCCGGTGGTCAAGGAGCTGTAGGGATTGAATTAAGAACGGATGATGCGCAAACGGCGGAGCTGATCAGCGTGCTACATCATCAGCCAACCGCTTATCGTGTTGAGGCTGAGCGTGCGATGAACCTGCATCTGCACGGTGGTTGTCAGGTGCCGATTGCCTGCTACGCTGTGCTGGAGGAGAGCGATGAAGGCGGCGAGCCGCAATTATGGCTGCGTGGTTTAGTGGGCGAGCCTGATGGCACGGAAATTCTCGTTGCCCAGGCGCGGGGAGCTTGCGCCGATGCAGCAAAGCTGGGTGTTGCCGTTGCCGAACAGCTATTGGCTCAGGGTGCTGATCGTATTTTAAAGGCGGTCTATGGCAGTGCTGATGACAGTTCTAATGGCAAGCCAGAGTGAGTGCGATATCCCTGGCGGGTTTACAAGTGTTGGTTACCCGACCGCAGTCTCAAGCGACAGAGTTGATCGCAGCGCTTAATAATGCCGCCGCTGAGGTAATCGCTTTTCCGGTAATGGCGATTGAGGCAGTCAGTGAGCAGGACGAATTATCCATTGTGCAGGCGATTAAAAGCACTGTCATGGATCTGGATCAATATCAGCATGTCATTTTTATCAGTACGAATGCGGTAAACTGTGCCTTTTACTGGATCGAGAAATATTGGCCGCAGTTGCCGGTGGACATTGCGTATTATGCCATCGGTGCGGCAACGGCAAGCACGCTGAACAGCTATGGCCTTGAGTCTCAAGCCGGTGCTGGCAGCATGAATAGCGAGGCACTGTTGGCGCTGCCTTCTTTGCAGCAGCTGTCGGGGGAAAAAGTGGCCATTTTTCGTGGTGTCGGTGGTCGTGAGCATCTGGCAGGCGTATTAGGTCAACGGGGCGCGAAGGTCGGTTACTGTGAAGTGTATCGCCGAGTTGCAGTGAAGCCGCCGCTAGGCAGTCTGCGTCAATTATTGCAGAGGGATAAGGATTTGATCCTTACGGTAAGTAGTGGCGAAACGCTGGAAAATCTTATACAGCTGGCGAAAGTGGATGCAGTAGAGAACGCATTAAAGTCCTTGCCTTTGCTGGTGCCGGGAAAGCGGGTGGCGGTGCTTGCGCAGCAACAGGGTTTTTCGCAGCTGTTGGTGGCAGAAAATGCCAGTGTGAAAGCCTTTCTCGATGAGCTGGGAAAATATCAACAAAGAAAAGTATAGCGATTAATTAAAAAGTCGAACTTAAAAATATAAACATCAAAGCTGTTATTTAAGAGGGAATATACGTGGATAAACTAAACAAGGGCACAATTAAAACAGCGCCGTCCTCCTCGGGTACTGAAATCCCAACCTTGAATAATCCTGTGGCAAAAAATACCGGGAAAAAATCAAGCAGTGGATCAATACTGCTTGCTCTGCTTTCTTTGATTGTTGCCATCGCCGCTGTCGGGGCTGCCTATTATTTGTGGATGCAACAACAGCAGATGGATTATCGCTTGCAGTCCGTATTGCAGCAGGCCGACGAGAAGTTACAGCGAAGTGAGCGCAGTCTTGATCAACTGCAGCTTGAGGTTCATCAGGCGGCATTGGCCCATGATAAACAACAGCAGGGTTTGCAGAGTGAGATTGCTGAGTTACAAAAGCATCTCAGCAGCCAGCAGCATCGCTTGCACTTGTTATCAACTACGGATCGTAGCGAATGGAAGTTGGCGGAGCTTGAATATTTACTGCGCCTTGCTAATCAGCGCATATTGGTGGGTGGAGAAATTCGCGGTGCTGAAGCTTTATTAAATGCGGCGGATAAGATTGTTCGCGAGCTGGACGATATGGCACTTTATTCGGTGAGAAAATCCATTGCCAGCGATCTGGCAGCGGTGCGCGCGGTAAGTGAACTGGATGTTCAAGGTGTCTATGTTCGGCTGCTGGCCTTGGCAGAACAGGTTGATACATTGCCACTGTTCAATCCGCCTAAAAATGAACAGCCTACACCTGCTGGCCAGGCCTTGTTGCTTGCACCTGGCAGTGATGCCTCCTGGTTGGAGCAGAGTCGTTATCAGTTAAATGTAGCAACACAAGAGCTGATTGAAATGCTCGGTATACGTCATCGTAACTATACCGTTGAGCCCTTATTGCCACCTGAAGAGCATTTTTATTTGCGAAAGAATATTCAGTTGAAATTCGAACAGGCAAAATCGGCATTAATGGCCGGCCAGCAACAGGTCTATCAGCAGAGCCTGGCGGATGCGCAAGCGTGGTTGGCAAAATATTACCAGTTGGCAGGGCATTCTAGTCAGGTCGCATTAGAGACGCTTAACGAATTACAGAAAGTGGAAGTGATTCAGTCTCTGCCGGATATTTCCGCTTCTTTGAGAGCCGTGAAGAGTTATCTGGCTGAGCGTTATCGTGTCGCAGGGGTGCAACACGATAAAACAGAGAAAAGTAAAACTGTTGAGCAGGCCGTTGTTAATGACAATGGAGGTCTATAGCGATGAAAACAGCTTGGATAATTGTTCTAGTCGCGTTGCTGGTGGCCCTGGGTTTCAGTCAGTTAATCGCTAAAGATGCAGGTTATGTGCTGGTTTCCTATCAGATGGAAACGCTTGAAATGAGTTTAGCGGTGGCCTTACTGATTGTCGCGGCACTTTATTTTATCGCTTATTTTTTACTAAGATTGATATTGCAGTTGCTAGCGCCAAAAGGGAGCGTTAATAAATGGTTAAGCCAGTCGCGTAAAGATCGTGGTCAAAGACGCACCAATGCCGGTTTGTTAGCCTACCTTGAGGGTAATTGGGATAAATCACAAAAGGAGCTGGAAAAGTCAGCTGAGCGATCCGATGAGCCGATGTTAAATTATCTTATCGCCGCCAGAGCATCGCAGGCGAAGGGGGATCGGCAAAAAAGCCAGCAGTTTTTGCGTAAGGCGGAAAATAGCTGTGATGGAATTGGGGGTGAAATCAGTATTGCCATTGGTCTAACTCAAGCTGAAATTCAATTGGCTAACGGCCAACTGGAAGAGGGGCTGGTGACGCTGAATCGTTTGCGCAAGCGTTCGCCAAAACATCCCGTTGTTCTTCAGCAGTTAGTGAAAGCCTACCAGGGTTTACAAGACTGGCAGCACTTACAAGGGCTGTTAGATGAGCTGCGCAAATTAAAAATTTATTCCAGCGATGAGTATGAAAAGTTGGCGGAGCAGGTCTATTGCTCCTTGCTGATACAGTCAGCCCAGCAAAGCAACTCGCACTCCCATCAGCCACTGACCAGCACCTGGAAAAAATTCCCCAGAGCCATTCAGAAAGATACACGTGTTATTGCAACCTATACGCAAGCTTTACTTTCTTTGGGTGCCGATGTTGAGGCAGAAAAAATTCTGCAAGCCAGCCTCAAGCGAGACTGGAGTAATCAGCTGGTGGCGTTATACGGTAAGACCCATGGCAGTGATAGTAGTAAGCAGCTGCTGGTTGCAGAGGGCTGGTTAAAATCACGTCCTAACAACGCTGAGTTGTTATTGTGCCTGGGCCGTATAGCCCTGCTTAATGAATTGTGGGGTAAGGCGCGGGAATATTTTGAAGCCAGTCTGAAATTTGAAAAGAAAGCGGAAACCTATGCCGAACTCGGACGTTTACTGGCGCACTTGCAAGAGCACAAAGGCAGCACCGAATTCTATCAAAAAGGATTATTGTTAAGCACCCACGGTTTACCTGCCTTACCACAGCCGCATAAAACAGGGCTTTGATTTTCCTGTGTGAATGCGCTGTGCGCTACAAATAGCGTTTTAACAGCGCTATTAATTCGCTAGCATTCTGTTTTTCAGCCATCTCTAATGCCGTTAACTCGTTTGGGTTGACGTGGCCGGCTTTAGCGCCGGACTTGAGTAGGAATTCAAGCGTGTTCATGTCGCCACGCTCCATGGCAAAAGGCAGTGCCGGCCAGCCATGTTTGTCTTGAGCGTTGAGGTCGGCTCCCTTGTCCAGCAGAGTTTGCAGAATTTCTATGGAGGCAGTGTCGGCCTGTACGGCAAAGTGCAGTAAAGGTGCTTGATAGGCGTTGTGACTGTAAACAGGGTCGTTAATAATGGCCAGCAAATATTTAAAGGTATCAGTATTGCCGTAACGAATGGCAATATGAATGCCTGCCAACCCGTCTTCATTGTGTTGATGCACCTCGCCCTGTAGTTCCTCGATATAGGCTTTGACGATGTTGACATCCTCATGTCGACAGATTTCATGGAGAAAGGAATTTCCCTTGCTATCCAGGGCGTTAACTTGATACTCGCCACTTTCAAAAGATTCAAAAACAGCTTTATATTCAGGGAAGCGCTCGGCAAGACTTTTGCTCATAGTGGTCTTTTACTCATGGTGGTATGGGTCTGTCAGAAGGTGTAGCATACGGGAAATGTTAACGATTGCTGCTGAGGCAATTTAAGCATAGGCAGGGCCTCAATTCCAGCGCTGTGCTGGTTCCTGGCTGATAAAACCCTCAGGGAGTTTAGTTATCGATAAAATCTCGCTCATCCGCTTAAGTCCACCGTGTTATTTACTAAAGTCACAGCAGCCCTGCTATATGTGTGGAAAAAAGGCCGAGGTGTTCTGTCTTGCATCGGCGGGCTTTGTTGAGGATGACTGGCGACTGGATGAGTTTACCCATTTTTCCAATGTTACTGCACTGCCTGATTCCTTGAAGGTAATACTTAAAAAGCAGGCGCCTCGTTATTACCTCGATTATACCAGGCAGCGCGGTAGTTGTTATTTTATGAATCATTGTCGTTGTGGCACAAAGCTGGCAGATTTCTATTTGCATAACAACCCCGAGGGTGCTTTTTATCCAGTATCAGAGCAGCAGGCAAAACAGCTGATCTTATGTGAAATGGAACTATCCGAGACCGTGGAGATAGCCGCAACCATCGTGGTAAACGATATTGATTTGATTGAAGTTAACGCTAAAAGAGAGCAGTGTTAAGCGTTGTATACTGCTTGTAAGCTTGGTGGGAGTTGGTAAAATGTGGAACGAATTGATAAAAGTGGTAAATACCTATGAGGTTATAATAGGCTGGCTTGCGCTGGCTTCCCTGCTTGTATTTTTACTTTCCCTGCTGACAATTCCCTATTTTATTGTAAGAATTCCTGCCGATTATTTTTCTCACCATAAGCGACATAGGCTGCCCTGGTCTGATCAACACCCGCTTGTTCGTTTGTTATTTTTAATACTCAAAAATATCCTGGGTTTACTGCTGATAGCGCTGGGTTTTATTTTGTTGTTTCTTCCTGGTCAAGGTGTTTTAACTGTACTGGTTGGGGTGCTATTAATAAATTTTCCCGGAAAATACCGCTTTGAGCGTTGGTTAATTGCGCGCCCGGCCGTGCTGAGTTCTGTGAACTGGTTGCGCAGGCGTTATAATAAACCACTTATTGATATTGCTGCCACTGGCAAGGGTCTCGATGATAATTCGGACAGATTCTATCACCAGAAAATTGACACGAATAAGGTGCAATGATATAAATTATTTGAATCAATGTGATTGTGCTAAAGAGAGGACTATGGAAATAAAAGCGCATAATTTTTTTCGCCCTTGGGCTCCTCACAGAATTCGAATATACCAACTGATGCTCATTCTAGGTGTGCTAATCACATTCATACCGTGGGGAGGTGTGGTCGCCGGTATTTTTGATCCCCGACTATCCTATTGGGCTTGGGGCATTTTGATTTATATACCGCTTCTCGTACCATTGTTTGTTGCATGGTGGGATGCGCCGGGTGAAAACCGTACGCAACTAGAAAGGGCGTTTGAATTCATCGTGATTTGGTTTCCGGTGACCGCAAGTAGTCAAATTACATGGGAAATACCTTACCTCATTCTTGATGCCTTAGGTTACATGAATGGTGCAGGGCCTGAAAATGTAGGGTTATGGATTTGGTGGGGATATGGCATAGTTGATACTCGGTATTTAACAAGTGACCCCAGTATTTTCGGCATGGAGTGTGTCGCAGTGCTCGGTGGGTTGACGCTGTTCCGTGCTTTTTTACAGCTGAGAAAGGCCATGCAATCCGGTGATCAACGCAATCTTATTGCTCCACTTTGGTGGGGTTTCTTCTCCTTATCGTTAATGTGGGGGGTCGTTCTGATTTACTTTATTGAAGAAATCTACAATGGCTTTGGTAATTTGAAATATGATCACTATGGTTACGCATACAGCTTCTGGTATGTCTTTGTCTTCATGAATATCTGGTGGGCTATTGCCCCCTTAATTGCTTTGCCCTACACCAGGAAAATTATTGATTACCTCTATCGAAGTGAATTGGCTAGGGAGCTCACATCGAAATCGGTAAGCGAAAATCCCGCCGTTGTCCCGGCAAACAAGGGGTAAGGTCTCACAATTCACACGATCTGAGTTAAATTATTCCCGGGTTTAGTTGTTTTACTATCGCTTAAAATAAAATTTAAAAGCGCCCGGCCATCAGCAGATGCTATTACCATTGCCTCTGGCGCGACTAAAGTTTCGTCGTAACGTTGTAAGCGTAGCTGGTCACTACCACGGCGATCTACCATCAGTGCACCATAAAAAAATCCCAGTTCGCGCGCCTGTTTTACGGCATAAGCAGCAGCTGGATCACATAAAGGAATATCCAGGTAAGTGACTTCATACCGTTCGCTGTTATTTGGAATAAGATATTTTTGAATCGCCTTTGATAAATCCGCGCCAATTCGCTGAATCATTATGCGCAGATGCTTGTTGGCTGATTTGGCATCGATACCAAAACAGGTCGTGGATGGTATCGGTATTGTGTTGTCTTCGTTTATCAGCTTACGGTTGATGTCCAATCGCTGATAGGTGGCGCGTAGCACGTCATCGTAAATGTCAGGTAGATAGCAAACCCTTGTTGGTAGAGAAGCAAGTGGCATATAGATCGCCACGGCACCAATCCGAGCATCGGGATAGTCATAGCCGGCAATATTGGCCTTTCGGTAAAAATAGCCTGGTAAAATACCCGTGACCACCGCGCCCACTTTTTGTGATTGATTTTGTACCAGATCATGTAAAGCCAGCGCATATAAATGAAGGCCGGATAGCCCAAGTTGATTGTAACTATTGACCATCTTTTCACCGAGTTTTGCCACTATCCCCTGACCACGATATTCCTCAGAGATCATCAGGGCGCTGCCGTCGGCAGTGAAATCCCCCACCTGTTCCAGTACCGTTGACATACTGCCAATAACCTTATGATCGCTGTTGATGGCAGCGACCGTATGGAGTTTGCCACTCGTAATTGCTGTTTGGATATAGTGGGCGTCATAAAACTCCGGGATAGGGTAGGTTTCGCCATACACCTCCCTGATGCCGCTGCAAAGCAATTCACTCTGCTTGGCGTTTAGCAGTTTGTAGTCAATTGTCATTTTATACTCACTTCTGTTTTGCTAATACTTTGCTATTTCAGCGGTGGCAATGCAAGTCCCAACTGGTTTGCCATCAAATCTCTCCATTGTGGTTAAGGCGTTACGTTTTCGGTTTTGTTGATTTTTGTGCTGCTTTCCCTCGCTACGAGCGCTTAAACCCGACAGGCTCCTGGCTTCCTGTTATAGTGCGCCTGTTCTTTTGCTGTCTTTCTCTGTAGTTGTACTTTTGGGCTCGAGCAGCCTGTTTATTCATTCCATACTGAGTCACCCAATGCCATTCTCTGCCCTTGGATTAAGCGGTCCGATTTTAAAAGCCCTTGCTGAACAGGGTTATACCGCCCCGACGCCGATTCAGGCGCGCGCCATTCCAATGATAATGGCGGGCAAGGATCTGATTGCGGCTGCGCAGACGGGTACGGGTAAAACCGCCAGTTTCGTCTTGCCGATTCTCGAAAAACTCAAGGATGGCCGCACAGAGCAGGCCAAGCGTATCCGAGCGCTTATCCTCACGCCAACCCGAGAGTTGGCGGTACAGGTTGAGAAGAGTATCGCTCAATACAGTATGCATCTAAGCCTGAGCTCAATGGCGATGTATGGCGGCGTTGATCTGGAGCCGCAAAAGCAAGGTTTGATTGAGGGTGTCGATATTTTGGTGGCCACGCCGGGTCGCTTGCTGGATATGGCGAATCAGCGAGCCGTGCTTTTTGATGAAGTGGAGGTCTTGGTATTGGATGAGGCAGACCGCATGCTTGATATGGGTTTTATTGGCGATATCAATAAAATTATTGAACGGCTGCCTAGGCAGCGTCAGAACCTACTGTTCTCGGCTACGCTGTCTGAAGACGTGCGCTTTTTAGTCAAAACTACCCTCTACGATGCGGTGGAAATTACCATTGCCGCCGATACCCCCACAAGTCCCGAGATTGATCAGTGCTTGATTACTGTTGACAAGGATATGAAGTCGGCGCTGCTCAGTCATTTGATTAAAGAGGATCAATGGGATCAGGCGCTGATCTTTATTCAAACCAAACATGGCGCGGCTAAGTTAGTTGGTCAGTTGGAAAAACGCGGCATCAAAGCCGAGGCTTTTCACAGTGGCCGCAGTCAGGCAAGTCGCATGAAAGTTCTGGCCGATTTTAAATCCGGTGATTTGTCGTTCCTGGTGGCTACGGGCATTGCGTCGCGGGGTATCGATATTGACGAGCTGACACGGGTGGTCAATTACGATCTGCCGGATGAGGCCGATGATTATATTCACCGTATAGGTCGTACCGGCCGCGCAGGGGCTTCGGGTGAGGCGATTTCATTTGTGTCTCTAAACGATTTTAGAAATCTCTGCGCCATTGAGAGTCGACTCGGCCATATCATCATCCGCAAAGAAATCGAAGGCTTTGCCGTTAGAAAATTGGTGCCGGTTTCTATTCTAGATTATGTGCCAAAAAACAGAAATAGTTCATCAGGCGATGGTCAAGACACTCGCCGCGCGCAAGGCAAAAAGAATAGCGCCTCTAAAGGGCAACGTAAAACCAGTTCCAGATCTAACAAGTCAGGTAAAACCGGTAATTATGACGAGCCAAAGAAACCTTCGGGTGGATCATCGAGCAAGTCAAATATCTGGGGGAAATGGGGCGCTTAAAACGGTGGCAATTAGACGGTTAGGTTGTCAGTGGGGTAAACAGCGACGCATTTCACTTTCATAATTATTACGTGCTTTCAGTTCACATTTAATGCTGTGTAACAGGCTTGCAGAGAGGAGATTTTCTTGATCTTTTGCAGAGCGAAGAATGCAGCCTAGTTTATAACTTGAAAGGGATTTTACGTAAGTATTTGTATGGGTGCTTGTATTAATATGTGACAATAGTTTTCTTATCTTAATTTTATCAATGAGTGTGTTCGTTTGAAAGCGAGACTCTGGAATGTATTTTCGGAAGAGGTACTTCAGGCCGGAGCTAGTTCTAGCAAGAGATAATTCTAACGGAAGGTGTTTCTATAAATAACAAGCAGCTCAAAAGCGCTGCTTGTTACATCATCAAACTATAATCTTTGGCTTTTAAAAAGCCGAAAAGTTTATAGCTCGATAGCAGTAATTAAAGTGCAACGATGTTCTCAGCTTGAGGGCCTTTTTGGCCATCAGTTACTGTGAATTCAACACGTTGACCTTCAGCTAAAGTTTTGAAGCCGTCGCCAGAGATTGCACTGAAATGTGCAAATACGTCTGGGCCAGACTCTTGCTCGATAAAACCAAAGCCTTTAGATTCGTTGAACCATTTAACTGTACCGGTAGTTTTTGACATAATATAATCCTAAATTTTAAATATAAATGTGCCCGCAAGAGGCGTGAGTAGCGCAAAATGATACTGTAACTTAGAAACTTCAGGACGGTGATTTACGAATAAAACTACGAAATGGAGAAAATAAATATGAGGCATATTTTTAAGCTCCCTGCACTTTATAGCGTTCCATAGAGAAAGCAAGACATATTTGTGGTTTTTTGGAAATCAATTTTAATAACTACGACTACATAGCGCGTGCTCCCTGGGGCTAATTCGATGGGAGTAGCTCGAAGGGAATAGCTCAATGAAATTAACTAGTGCCCGTCCAGAAACTGGTAGCTTTCGAAAATTAAGTCCGGTCATAGCCAACGCAAATCTAGCTCCTAGGCCTTTTCAAGGCCTTTAAGTCGCAAGATTTGCATTGGCCA
>JAUXDF010000393.1 GCA_030618505.1 Spongiibacteraceae bacterium
AAACCCAGCTCATGGTCGGGCAGCAATTCACGACGATAAGCATCCAGCACAATATCCTGACTAGCGCTGAAAAATGCCACCGCCGCCGCCAGATAAGCAATCGTCCAGACCGAATATTGCGGGTCAAAAAATCCCAAAGCCGCGATAGAGCCTAGCAGCAATATCTGGCTCAGCAACAACCAGCCCCGACGACGCCCCAACAACGGCAAAGTATAACGATCCATCACTGGCGCCCAGAGAAATTTCCAGGTATAGGGTAGTCCCACCAAAGCAAACAGACCGATCTCAGCTAAACCCACACCCTCACTGCGCAGCCAGGCGGGCACCAGTTGAATCAGGATATACAGCGGTAAACCGGAGCTAAAACCGGTGAAAATGCAGATCAGCATACGCCGGTTTAATATCGCTTCACGCCAATCCACGCTGGCTGCTTGCTTTGTCACTGATTCAGTCGCTCACTTGAGAATTGAAAGGTCACTCTCCCTGCAAACGATATTGCCAGGAGGTGTTTCAGTATAGCAGTTCCGCCTTTTCGATGGTTCCCCTATTAGCCCTGTGGATGCTATGCTCGCAAGCATGAATATTTTGGAAGTAAAGAACCTAAGCAAACACTATAAAAGTAACAAGGCAGTTAACGGCATCTCATTTAGTATCCCCAAAGGCATCTGCTTTGGACTGCTTGGCCCTAATGGTGCAGGAAAAACCACCACTATTGAAATGATAGAAGGGATTACCCCACCCAGTGGCGGCGAAATTTTCTTTCAGGGCAAACCGCGGGATAATAGCTTTAAAAATGTTGCGGGCATTCAGTTTCAACAAACCGCACTGCCGGATAACCTCACCGTCAAAGAAACCCTGCAGCTCTTCGCCAGCTTTTACAGTAAAACCATCGCTTTGGAGACGCTGATAGCGATGTGCGATTTGCAGGAGTTTATTGAACAATTTTCAACCCGCCTGTCCGGCGGCCAACGACAGCGCTTGTTGCTGGCACTAGCGCTAATCAATGACCCGCAGATTGTCATTCTCGATGAGCCCACCACCGGGCTAGACCCTCAATCACGCCGCCGTTTCTGGTCGCTGATTGAGGAGATAAAAAAGCAGGGCAAAACCATCTTGCTGACTACACATTATATGGATGAGGCAGAATACCTTTGTGATGATTTAATCATTCTTGATCATGGCCAGATTATTGATCAGGGCTCCCCCCAAGCGCTGCTTAGCAAGCACTTCCAGCATACTAGCGTGATGCTCGACCGTGGTGATTTCACCCTTCCGGCAACAGCCTTAAATGAAGAAGTGGTGCTTAACGACAATGAAGCCACCATCCTCAGCACCTCGGTGGAGCAAACCATCCAAACGCTGATTCGACACCAGGTTAAGCTCAGCTCATTAAAAGTCAGAAACCCTACTCTGGAGGACTTGTTTATAAAACTGACCGGGCATAATTTACGAGAATAATAAAACACGAATAAATACCCCCTGACTGCTACTATCACTCATTATGAAAAAATTTAACGCCCTGCTTATCGCCCGCCTAAAGGAATTTTACCGTGACAAGGGCTCACTATCCTGGACCTTTATCTTCCCCATGCTGATTATTATCGGCTGCGCAGTGGCCTTTTCCAGCGACCGGGAAGAGCTTTTTAATATCGGTGTGCTGGACACGGCCCAAGAGCAAACCTTGCCTGACTTGCCTTTTCTGCACAAAAGCTACAGCAAAATTATTTACTACACTGATCAAAACAAAGCATTACAACGCCTCAGCCAGCACCAACTGGATTTATTGGTAAGCAGCACAAGGCCCTATCAATACTGGGTTAACCCCGCCTCCAGCCAAGGAGAAATATTAGAAGAGTTGATTAATAACAGCCCGCAAACCTGGCAAAGACAAATAGCCGAAGGCAAGCAGATTCGTTATGTAGACTGGGTAATCCCCGGCATTCTGGGCATGAACATGATGTTCGGCTCCCTCTTTGGTGTCGGTTATGTCATTGTTCGTTATAGAAAAAATGGCGTTTTAAAACGCCTGCAAGCAACGCCGGTTAGTGCTCTGCAGTTTCTCGCCGCCCAACTGGTATCGCGCCTGATGGTAATTATGGCCGCCAGCTCACTGATTTACTTTGGTGCCAAATTCGTTCTCGATTTGCCAATGCTGGGCAGTTATTTGAATTTATTGCTGGTGGCACTGCTCGGCGGCCTGTCGATGATCAGCCTGGGCCTGCTGATGTCATCGCGTATCGACAGTGAAGAGCTGGCAGGCGGTATGCTAAATGCGGCCACCTGGCCGATGATGTTTCTCTCCGGAGTCTGGTTCTCACTGGATGACACGCCCGTTTATATGCAAAACCTGGCTCAGTTTTTACCGCTCACTCACCTGGTACACGCGGCGCGGGAGATTATGATTAATGGCGCAGGGCTTGGCGAGATCAGCTATAACCTCTGGGCACTGGTGGCGATGACGGCACTGTTTTTGGGCGGTGCGTCAATGTTGTTTCGTTGGCATCGTTAGACTGTTTTGCTCCCTCTCCCTCTCCCGCTTGCGGGAGAGGGCTGGGGTGAGGGAAGAGTAAGGTTGTAGCCCTTATACTTAGCGGTTTCGCCACGCCCTCATCCCAACCTTTATATATGCCCGTTGTTTGGGTGCTCCCCAAGGAGAAGGGGCTAAAAGCCGTGATTCGGCTTAACAAAGTGCCATTCCACCCAAAGGCGAGATCGCCCTAATCCCGAAAATTATTAAACTGCAGCGCTTGATCCAGATCGGCATCACGCAACAGTGCCATCGCCTGTTGCAGGTCATCACGTTTTTTGCCGGTCACGCGTACCTGCTCACCCTGAATCTGCGATTGCACCTTCATCTTGCTCTCTTTAATCAGCTTAATGATTTTTTTCGCCAGCGGCTGCTCAAGACCATTTTGCATGCTGATTAACTGCTTCACCTGCATGCCAGCGGTTTCCACTTCACCCTCACTCATCGCCAAGGGATCAATTTTACATTTGATCAGGCTGCTGCGTAACATATCCGCCATCTGGGTTAATTGAAAATCCGCCTCGGCAAACAGGGTGACACTGAGCTCCTGACGATCAAATTTTGCATCCACACCCTTAAAATCAAAACGAGTGCTAATCACACGGTTGGCCTGATCCACAGCATTGGTAAACTCGTGCAGATCCACTTCTGAAACAACATCAAATGAAGGCATAATAAAAACTCCTTTGGTTAACTGCCGCCATTTTAGCAGATCTCGCTGGAGAATCTCACCAGCTGTGCGACAATATTATCAATATCAAAATCATCAAGATCAAAAAACAGAGCTCAAACACCTTGAACAGCAAGCAAAACAACAAAACCATTCACTGGCATATACTCGGCGCCGGCAGCCTTGGCTGTTTATGGGCGGCGTATTTTGCCAAGAGCAATATCCCCTGCACACTGCTGCTCAAAAATCGGCAACAGCTA
>JAUXDF010000106.1 GCA_030618505.1 Spongiibacteraceae bacterium
TAACCCAGACCAACACGACGCTTGTTCTGAGCTTCCTGCTGCTGTTGCTCCAGCGGCCAGGAGGTGACATCAAGAACATTATCCAGCATGCGGATGGCTTGGCCGGTCGTCCAGGTAAAAGCATCAAAATCAAAGCTGGCCTGATCGGTAAAAGGCTCTGCGACAAAGGTGGTCAGATTGATGGATCCCAGACAACAGCAGCCGTAATCAGGGATGGGCACCTCGCCGCAGGGGTTGGTAGCCTCAATAGTCTCACAGTAGTGCAGGTTGTTTTCTTCATTAATGCGATCAATAAACAGTACGCCAGGTTCTGCAGCATTGTAGGTGCTTTGCATAATACCCGTCCACAGCTCCCGCGGATTAGCCTTGCTGTAGACCCACATACCATCTTCGCGCTGATAAATATCTTCGTTTTCATCCTGCATTTCTTGTGAAGGTTCAGACTTGTGAATCAGCTCAAAGGACTGGTCGGATTCCAGCGCTTCCATAAAAACATCACTAATACCAACACTGATATTAAAGTTATTCAGGGTACCGGAGGCCTGCTTGGCGGTAATAAACTCCATAATATCGGGATGATCAACACGCAACACACCCATCTGGGCACCACGGCGGGCACCGGCAGATTCCACGGTAGAGCAGCTTTGGTTAAACAAATGCATATAGCTAACGGGCCCCGAGGCGGAACTGGCGGTGCCTTTAACAGTAGCACCTTTGGGGCGAATGGAGGAAAAGTCATACCCCACTCCGCCACCGCGACGCATGGTTTCGGCAGCATGGTTAAGAGCGGTATAAATACTGACCTTGCCATCAACTGTTTTGGAAACACTATCGCCCACAGGCTGCACAAAACAGTTAATCAGGGTGACGTTTTTGATATCGGTACCGGCGGCGCTGTTAATGCGGCCACCAGGGATAAAGCCTGTTTTGAGTGCGCGCAAAAAATCACCCTCAAACATCGTTGCATCATTCTCATTGCCGGCCAGTGTTTTGGCGACGCGCTGGCGGATGGAATCAGCCATTTCGCTGCCGGAAAGGTCCTTTTCAGCACCTTTGGCATATTTTTCAGCAAGTACATCTAGGCACACTTCTTGAAAATCCATTGCCAGATCCTGTTTGACGGCGGTGATGTTGCGTGTTTTATTCTGTCCCATATTGAGTCCCCTTTCTTGTATCTGGATATTTTGTCTAGTTAGTAGCGGCCATACCATACCCTTTGCTAGCGGGCATTGAACCGACCTGATTTTATCTATGTATTGATCTTTCTATTGATTTTTCTGAAACACCTTAAGTTGTTATAACAACTGGCTGTTGTTTTCTATCTGCAACATTTTTGTTTATTAATAATGCCAGTTTATGGTAGTCGCCGGAGGTTGTTTTCAGCTCATATCGAGTAGTTAATGTAACGATAAGTTTTGCCCAAATCAACTATATATTGATGTTACTTGTAATAAATAACACAACATATAGTGTTTCCTTAGAAGATTTTAGAATGTACGTTTAAATAATAAACAGCAGTGACAGAAGAGTTATGTTTGACAAGGGTTATCGCGTAAAATTTTTGACAGAGCGCCAGGGTTTGGTGCAGATATGCTTGAACCACAAGTTTCCTGATCAGTTTAATCGTGGAAGGTGCCAAGGCTTTTCTACCCTACATCTCGGCTGCATAAGCCATCACTTCGGCACCAACGATAATCAGTGCATCCACGTCAATATCGGCGGCGGCATCTACGGCATGTTGCCAGCGCTGCCAGCCCGCTGTCTGACTATTGATCACAAAAAATGCAATAAACATTACAAATAATGCTGTTTAATACTTATAGGTTATATCCAAGAGGACAATTCATACCGATAATAAACACCAACGGCATTTAATAATAATGATAAGGCTGCATCGCTACAGAGCGATAAATACTACTGCCAGCTTAAACGGTGTAAAAAATGACTACCCTTGCAAGGAACGACGTGGCGACAAGTACAGATACGGCGAGCAACACTGTCGTAGACACAACAACACAAACACCTTTTGATACCGGTTTTTCACTGATCACCTTTGAGGGAAATATTGCCTTAATCGAGGTTAGAGATGGTATTGAAGTCGATGAAAAAATGGCCCTCTCCGCCTGCAGTATTATTAATGCCAGCCTAAAAGGAAACTACGGTCTTATTTTTAACCGTAACCACAGCTACTCCATTCTTCCCAAGGACGTCTATCAGGCCATCAACCAGCAGGAGCGTTTAGTCGCACTAGCCATTGTTACCTACAATGACATCTCCAAGGCGGTGGCAAAATCCGAAAAGGTCTATTGCAATCGACCCTTTAATTGTTTTTCCGAGGTTTCTTCTGCTCAGCAATGGCTACGAGAGCTATTGAACTAGCCCGCCCCCAGGAATAACACCCTTAATTGATTTCCGGATACCAGCCATACCGAGCTCTCTAAAGCACTACTCTTGTGTTTCCTTACTTATTTATATTTCTCTCTGATTTTTTTGTTTTACGCTGCTGAAAAAAAGTCTATGGGCAGGCCGCCACGGTTTCCTCTAGCGCCGCCCTTACCCCCCCACTACCAAAATTCAGTTCATTACGGGCAATACTGGCATCAAAGTAGGTTTCAGAAGCGAGCACTTTGCAAAACTCGCCCGGATGCAAACCCGATTCACGCCCCTGCAGGAAGTGCCAGGCACCCATACTCTTCATCGCCGCATGCAACAAGGGAGTGGAAATAAAATGGATCGGCTTATCAATACCCATAATATTACAAAATAGCTTAATCAAATCCTGCCAACTGTGATTCTCATCGCCGACCACATAATTAGTGCCTCCTTTACCGCACTCCAATGCACCGACAATGGCCTCGGCCACATGATCAATAGCGATCATGTTGGTGCCGCCACTTGGGCAGTAAGCCGGCATTGGCGAGCGCAGGTAATTTACCATCGGCTTCCACAACGGCTCCCTACCCGGCATTGAACCGAAGATGAAGGGTAGCTCCAGTACCATCAAATCAAGGCCAGGAGCTGAGGCTTTCATAGCGCGCTCTGACTGCTCTCTGCGGGTACGGATATAGGGGTGATGATGGGACAGTTTCAGCTCCGGCCATTCCCGATCAAAGTGACAAAAATAGGAGCTTAACAACACACCACGCGTAATGCCGGCTTCGCGGCTCAGGCGAAACAGTCTCTCAGCGGGGATCACATTGGCATTAAAGAAAAAGTCATAGGCGGGTGCTTTTGGGATCACCCGATCATCGGCACCAGCAGCGTCAATAATGGCGTCATGGCCATCCAGCAGTTTAAGCAGCTGCTCATCCGGCATGGTGTCAACATTGGCCAGCTCGATGGTGACCTCATCGGGCAACAAGCCTTTTTTAGGCAGTGGCGGTAATGCCAGCGCAGTCACTTGATGCCCCCTTTTCAAACACTCAAGTGCGGCGTGATAACCGATAAAACCGGTTCCCCCCAGTATCAGAATCTTCATCCCTTTGCCTACTAATGTTGTCGATATAGTTGATTTAATTGAGAATCTAGCTGTGAACCCAGTAATAGCCTAGATTTCCGTTATTGTTCAATATTATTGTTATATCTCCATGGTCTCCATACAGATCCTACAATGGAATACAGCCAAGTAAATAGTGGCTTGGATATTTATCCAATAATCATTGATCCAGTTGGGAAGAAATAATCAGGAGCACCACTGTCAAATATAAAAAAATTACTGGATAGTGATATTTGAAATCAATGCGGCTCATTTAAAGATGGGACTGCCGCAGTCTATTTACTGCAGCGAGAGTCAACGATTCTCCAGGCGATTGTAGTCCAGCAAACCCGCCTCCAGTGGTGCGTAGTTTTTATATTGGGCATGCAGCTCATCGCTATACTGCCAAAAATTAGCATCATTGCGTTTGACGGCAAAACGGCTGAGCAGCTGGCGATAGTCCTGCTCTGTTTGCAGCTGACGCACAGCTTTCACAAACTCAGCCAAGCGAGCTTTGTCAAAACGAAAAAAAGCATTGGGGTAAGCGCCGATAAAACCCGGCACCACCGTTAAGGTATCTTCCTTGGGGAGACGGTTTTTAGCCTCCGATAGCAAGGTCGAAATATTACTGTGGGCATCGTTACTGATCAAGGTAAACACCTCTTGCTTATCCTGATCAAGCAAGGTTAAAAAAGAGGTCTGCGGCAACAATGTCACCGGTTTCCCCTTAAGATCCGCAAGACTTTTCAGCGCCTGAGCTGACTCACTATCATCAAGCTGATAACGATCATCCAGCGCGTGGCCAAGATGCTTTTTGATCAAATCAAAAAGTTCACTTTTCGGCATGTTACTTTGATAATTAATACCGCTCTCATAACGGTAGTGTTCAACACTACCGTAAACATAACTTTTTACCTGTTCGCTCGCACCTCTATACCAAAATTCACGCTCACTAATACGGTGTTCCTCAGGCAACAACATTAAAAAATTAAACTCTCCCTCCATACGCAGAAAATCCATATAGAGCCTAGTCAACAATTGATGACTGAGATTACCATAAACATCAAATCCAGCGACGAGTAAATAGTGTATGCGCTCCAACAGCGGATAGCCAATCAACCAGGCCGTCTTGGGCGTATCCCCTACCATACCCTTGACTACCGTTGCGCTATCAAAATGTCGGAAGACGGTCAGCGCAGCATTTTTATTTTCTCCACCACCATCCCAAATCATATCCATACTCACAAATTTACCACGGGTATGAAGGTCTTCAAGAAACCGCGTCTTAGCGTTTAGATAGCTTTTATGCTGCTGAGAATAACGTCGCCAGTTAGTCATTGGAAACGCGGTATTTTGTGATTCCGCAGGCAAGCGTAGATTATTGCTTTCACGGGCCAAAAATTCACTATCCTGAATTAATTCCGGTGAATCCGGGTTAAGAAAAAACACCCAGAAACGATCATTAATTACATTCAGTGCAACCTGCCCCCGACACACCGAACCTTTTACAAAACCCATAATGGAGAATTGCGCCTCCTCCAGCATAAAGCGATAACGCGACTGTACCGGCAGATCTTTAAATGCGACAAAGGGGTTGGAGGCTACCGCCACCTGATAACTTGGCAGCTGTTCAACTTCATAGTCAGCCTGGAGAAAAAGTTCTTTGTACAATTGCAGACGCTGGGCGTTAAGCGCATAGGGAAGATGTGTTTTGCTCAGAACAGTTGAGTCAACCCGCTGCAAGCGGTAGTAAAAACTCTCGCTACCAGGGTCATCGTAGGGACGCCTGCTGGGAATAATTTTAATCTTCTGACCACTGGGAGTAGTGGAACGCACCAGGCGGAAGTACTGCCGATTATCAAGTGCTTCGAAGTATAGGTTGGCGACAAATAAATGTTCATAAATATAACGACTCATCAGACGACTTTTATTATCCGGCTGATTAAAAAAATCTTCCCACAAAATAATTAAACGCTGATAGGAAGGTGCAAGAGCAGCTCGCTCGAAATAGGGTGCTCCCTGACCTAACCACTGACTGAGTTTATTAAACTCAAAATCAGAAATTGCCGGCAAGCCATAAGGCATTCCCCATAATGGGTATTTACTTTCAAAACGATCCATCTCTTCAACTTTTGGACAATACTGTTTTCTTTTCAGTGAAAAATCAAAGCTTTCTGGCAGCATATCGCCACTCGGCAGAGGATTCTCTTTCTTAAGCTGCAAGAGGCGATAAAGCACACTGGCCTGTAAATTTGCCTGTACACTTTGCTCTCGCTCGTTTAACACAGTATGAAAGTTTTTACCTCGCCATTGCATCGGCGTTTGCGCATCAACAAACAGCCGCGTTGGTTGCGCGGGAAAAATCCGCCTGCCATCATAGACCAGGTTTTTATTTGCACCTCGCTCCAGACCTTCAAAAGCAGAGAGCTTAAGCTGGCAGGGCGCATCATAACAGCCGTGACACACCACACAGCGGTTATCAATAATAGGTTTTATATCCTGATAATATTTAGGGGCTTGGACTGAAATAGAAGAAGACGTACGCGCATAGTGATAACGCTTTAATGGATCTTCTTTACCGTAGTGATTATTCAGTTCATTTTTAACAAAAAAGGTGCAACTACTGATTATAAAAACCAGTAGCGCCAGGGTGATTGTTTTGTAAATTTGCACAGCCATAACACACTTAAGTCGGTTTGTGGCAAACGGCCTCAATATTATGGCCGTCTGGGTCGAGCACAAAAGCACCGTAATAATTGGGGTGGTATTCGCGAATACCGGGCCCGCCGTTATCCTTTCCGCCAGCAGCCAGTGCGTCTTTATAAAAAGCATCAACAGCTGCTCTGCTGCTAGCCCTTAGTGCAATATGAGTAGCGGGCTTTGTTGTTTCACCTTCTATTAACCAGAGTTCCGGCACCCCATCAACGCCTAAACCACCCCAGTTTTTTATCTCCATGACCAGCTCATAACCGAGAGCCCCTAATGCCTGAAGATAAAACACCTTACTCCTCTGGTAGTCACTAACCTGCAGCCCAATATGATCAATCATAACCTGTTCCGCTCTATTGCCGATCTACACGCCAAACTGGTAATGCAGAAAAATACCGGCGAATACGCTTGCTCCCACCCAATTGTTATTGAGAAAGGCTTTAAAGCAAGCATCGGGCTTTCGCTCGCGAATAAGGTATTGCTGATAAACAAAAAATCCGCCAGCAGCGACCAGACTGAGATAATAAAAGCTGCCCAGCTCAAAGCGCTGCCCAAGCAATACCAGTGAAAAAATTACAAAAGCCTGCATGCTGGCAGTAATTACTCTATCAGCATCAGCAAATAAAATAGCGGTGGACTTAACACCTATTTTAAGATCGTCATCCCGACCCATCATCGCATAAAAAGTACCGTAGACCACCGTCCAAACTACCACTACTGTATAAAGCAGCCAGATTTGAGGTGGTACAGCATCACGCTGCGCAGCAAAGGCCATCACCACACTCCAGGAAAATGCCGCACCTAAAAAAATCGGTGCAAGATGGGTATAACGCTTCATAAAAAGGTAACAAAATGCCAGCGCCATACCACAAAATAATAGCATCACCGTCAGCCAGTTGGTCAGTAGCACTAATACAAAAGTCAGGGCACACAGTGCGGTAAAAAGTATTAAGGTTTCTTTATCACTCACCTTTCCAGAGCTCAGAGGGTGATTTGTTATGCGTTTAACATGGTGATCAATATCTCGGCCTGCATAGTCATTAATCACACAACCAGCCGAGCGTATTAATATACAGCCAAGGACAAAAACAACCAGATTCTGCCAGTCAGGCCAACCTTCTGCAGCCAGCCAGAGACTCCAGAGTGTCGGCCAAAGCAACAACAGGATGCCAACCGGACGATCAAGCCGCATCAGCGCAATATAGTGGGGAAACTGTTTTTTTAGATCTATCATGATGGGAAAACTATTAAAAATTATCGCGATACGGCTATTAAATAATTGCCATACTATAGGCGGTTTTCTTTTGTAAAACCAGAACCACCCCAGCCTTGTCCGTCATGCCTGGTTTTCAAATACTGTTAAAATCCGGCAAAAAATCTCACTGGGCGACAGCTACTGGTTATTAAACCACCGGCTTTATTGAAGGTAATAATATTTACGAATTATGGCCAGGCGATAGAATCTGCTAATCGATACGGATCTGTCTTAGTAAACATGGAATTATAAATGACGCATAGCGGGCAAAAGCGCGCGCAGAATGAGCAATATTCCTCTAACATACAAGACTTCTAGATAATTGTTAGCAAATTACCGTGCATTACCTTGACTGTAAGCAGCGCTAACGCGAAGATGCGGACTGAAATCGATAACAATTTTATTGTTTTCCTGTCGAGGGGCTGAAAGCTCGGCAAAGCGACAGGGATAACCTACCTTCAGAAACCAGGAGACCTAACCATGCGTAAACCCGAATTAGCGGCTGCCATAGCCGAAGCTGTTGATCTGCCCAAAGAAAAAGCAAATGATGTCTTAACCGCCATATTGGACGAAATCACCAATGCCGTCAGCCGTGATGAAACTGTCAGCCTGATTGGCTTTGGCACTTTTTCCCGCCGTCATCGTGCCGCTCGCAAGGGTAAAAACCCTCAGACCGGCGCCGAGATGGATATTGCTGCTAGCAATACCGTAGGCTTTAAAGCTGGCAAGTCATTAAAAGACGCCGTTGCCTAGCATCAGGAATATCTAGCCCGCGACTGCTTATTTATTTAAAAACGAACGTCCTTAGGTGGCGTTCGTTTTTTTTCGCCTATCTCATTTACACTTTCTCATTAACAAACCTGTTAAAACACGCGTTGATAGCATTGGACTACAATTTCCAGACAAAAAAAAGCCGCGAACCAAGTCGCGGCTTTTTAATCTCATTAACGTTTAGGGACAAGTACCCGACAGGGTAGTAATCCACTCACTAATTAACGCAACGCCTTCTGTGTGCACCACTGACTTGGCCAGCTCGGGCATTTTGATTGAGGCCGCCACAGAATTCATTCGATAAATCATAATCGAATTAGCTGGATCACCTGGAACCACATCGTACTTGAAACCACCAGCAGCAGTACCTGCAGCGATTGGTGTTTTACAAATACCAATATGCGAGTCCAGAGGCTGGTCTGCAGTCAGCCACAAACCGGTAGAGGCTCCACGACCACCCGTATTGTTGTGACAATGTGCGCAGTTACTCTCAAGATAAGCCAAGGCTCGCTCTTGCACGCTGCCGTCCGCGGGGTCATCCCACACAGGGTGACGAGGTGCTGTAACACGCGGATCAGCAGGGGCGCCATCTAAAATCCCAACACTCGCCCAGTGGGCGATCTGATTTTCAGTCACACTACCGTAGTTGTAGTCGTCATTCAGTCGACGCACCTCAGGCCCAAGAGGCTTATCGGTTTGCTGAACACCATGACAACTGGAACACTGGTTGATGTTTG
>JAUXDF010000283.1 GCA_030618505.1 Spongiibacteraceae bacterium
TGGACCCGATTCTTGGGCCGGAGATGAAATCAACCGGCGAGGTGATGGGTATTGGTGATACTTTTGCCGAGGCCTTTGCCAAGGCGCAGTGGGGTGCTGGAGAGACTTTCCCTGAGGGAGGCACCGCCTTTATCAGCGTGCGTGATGCGGATAAAACCGGGCTGGTTGATTTGTCGCGAGACTTGATTGAGATGGGATTTGCTCTGATTGCGACTAGAGGCACAGAAAAAATTATCGCTGCGGCGGGTTTGCCCGTCACACGGGTGAATAAGGTGCTGGAAGGGCGCCCGCATATTGTCGATAAAATTAAAAATGGCGAGATTAATTTGATTGTGAACACCACTGAAGGTAAGCAGGCCACCGCTGATTCATCAACGATCAGGCGTTCTGCCTTAGCGAAAAAGGTGTGTTACACCACCACCATGGCTGGCGCCGAGGCGGTGTGTATGGCAATGAATTATGGCACTGAGAAAACAGTTCGCCGTTTGCAGGATTTACATAGTTAAGAGAATATCAGCATAGATTAAGGGGAGAAATAATGCAGCGTGTACCGATGACAGTTGCCGGTGAAAAGAATTTGCGTGAGGAGCTTACGCGCCTAAAGAGCGAGGATCGCCCTCGTATTATTCAGTCCATTGCCGAGGCTCGTGAGCACGGTGATTTAAAAGAAAACGCGGAATACCATGCTGCCCGTGAGCAGCAGAGTTTTTGTGAGGGGCGTATCGGCGAGATTGAAGGCAAGTTGGCTGACTCCCAGGTAATTGATATTACAAAAATCCCTTATCAGGAAAAGGTGTTGTTTGGCACTACGGTGAAGATTATTAATGTTGGAACCGATGAGGAGGTAAGGTATCAAATCGTCGGTGATGACGAGGCAGATGTTAAGGCTAATAAAATTTCAGTAAGCTCCCCCATCGCTCGTGCGCTGATTGGCAAACAATTAGGTGAGGAGGTGTTGGTAAAAACACCTGGTGGTGACACTGAATACGAAATTGACGAGATCCAGCATATTTAGTGCCTAACCAGAAGCCGGAAGTTTTCGAAAACTAAGCCCACTCCTGGTCAGGATCTCTTTGTCTAATTTCTGGATGGGCACTATTTAGGCTTTGGCAAAATGAAGTAGCTGTCTGAAATTTACGGACAGCGCCAAGCGGCGAGAGCCGCTATTTTTTTGTCCTTTAGCGCAGCAGGTTGGACAGGCGAGGATCCGGTTTATCTGTCGGGCGATATAATAAAGCAATATGGCCAATTATTTGTACCTGGCTTGCCGATATTTGGGTGCAAAGGTCATCAATGAGCTGTTTTTTAATATCACGATCGCCAACGGCAAATTTTATCTTGATAAGTTCGTGGTCATTTAATGCGCGTTCAATTTCCTCGCAGACGCTGGCCGATAAGCCCTTGCTGGCAACCGTCACAATGGGTTTTAATTTGTGGCCGATAGCGCGAAAATTTTTGCGATCTTTTGCGGATAGTTGAGGAAGTGCTTTCATGATGCCGTTATTACCGGGTAACAGGGTGAATGGGTGGGCGCGAATTGTACTCCAATTAAAGGTAAATAGCCCCGCTACAAAAACAGATACTGAAGAAAATTCATGAGCAGATCAAAAAGCAGCAAAGGCTGGTTAAAAGAGCATTTTGATGACCATTACGTCAAGATGGCACAAAAACAGGGTTATCGCTCCAGAGCCTGCTTTAAGTTATTGGAAATACAAGAAAAAGATAAGCTTATCCGCCCAGGTATGATGGTGGTTGATCTAGGCGCCGCCCCCGGTGGCTGGTCGCAGGTGGCTGCAGAGATTGTTGGCTCCAGCGGACGGGTGATTGCTTCGGATATTCTTCCCATGGATAGCTTGGCAGATGTTGAGTTTGTGCAAGGAGACTTTACCGATGAGCTGGTTCTCGATAAATTATTAAATCTTCTCAATGGAGAGAAAGCAGATCTTGTAATTTCTGATATGGCCCCCAACATGAGTGGGATGAAGGATGTTGATCAGCCTCAGTCAATCTATCTTGTTGAATTGGCTTTGGATATGGCGCAGCAGGTATTAAAACCAGGAGGCAGCTTTTTGAGTAAAGTGTTTCAAGGTGAGGGTTTTGATCCGTTGTTGCAGGAAATGCATCGATATTTCAATAAAGTGCAGACAAGAAAACCGTCGGCTTCGCGGCCTCGTTCGCGTGAGGTTTATCAGTTGGGTCGAGGGTTTAAGGGCTGATGTTTTTCAGGCAAGTGACCAAGTCTGAAAATGGCCATGCAGCGTAATTGTGCTTAGGTCTCTGGGTGCAAAGTAGTGTAAAGTGGATTTACTCACAACAAGTGCCGGCATCAGGCTATGCTTGTTAATAGTGAAGTAAAGAATTCTAAGTAGTTAAAGAGGGATGTCTCTTGAACGATATGGTAAAAAATCTGTTGTTGTGGCTGATCATTGCGGCGGTCTTGTTAACGGTTTTCCAGAATTTCAGCCCGCAGACGAGCCGAGAGCGGCTTGATTATTCGCAGTTTGTTGAAGCTGTGCAGCGTGATCAGGTTCAGGAAGTCAAAATAGATGGCTTGATTATCGAGGGTACTTACACCACTGGCGAGCCCTTTGAAAGTGTACGGCCTCAAATTAGGGATAATGGCCTGATGGGTGACCTGCTGGAGCACAAGGTCACGGTGAAGGGGGTTAAGCCTGAACAGCAGAGTTTGTGGATGCAGCTCTTGGTTGCCAGTTTCCCCATCCTGATTATTATTGCTGTTTTTATGTTCTTTATGCGCCAGATGCAAGGCGGTGGCGGTGGCCGTGGTGGTCCGATGGCTTTTGGCAAGAGCAAGGCGCGCTTGCTAGGCGAAGATCAGATTAAAACTACCTTTGCTGATGTCGCCGGTTGCGATGAGGCGAAAGAAGATGTGCAGGAGCTGGTGGAGTTTTTGCGTGATCCGAGTCGTTTTCAGCGCCTTGGTGGCCGCATACCTCGTGGTATATTAATGGTTGGGCAGCCCGGTACCGGCAAAACCTTGCTGGCCAAGGCTATTGCCGGCGAAGCAAAAGTGCCTTTCTTCACTATTTCTGGTTCGGATTTTGTTGAGATGTTTGTTGGTGTCGGTGCTTCGCGGGTGCGGGATATGTTTGAGCAGGCTAAAAAACAGGCCCCCTGTATTATCTTTATTGATGAGATTGATGCTGTTGGTCGCCATCGTGGTGCAGGCTTGGGTGGTGGTCATGATGAGCGTGAGCAGACTCTAAACCAGTTGCTGGTTGAAATGGATGGCTTTGAAGCCAATGACGGAGTCATTGTGATTGCAGCCACCAACCGCCCTGATGTGTTGGATCCTGCTTTGTTAAGGCCGGGTCGTTTTGATCGCCAGGTTGTGGTGGGTTTGCCCGATATTCGTGGTCGTGAACAGATATTAAAAGTGCATATGCGCAAAGTGCCGTTAGGGGATGATGTTGAGCCTGGTTTGATTGCTCGTGGTACACCCGGTTTTTCCGGTGCAGATCTGGCTAACCTGGTTAATGAGTCGGCCTTGTTTGCCGCTCGTGCCAATGTCAGAACGGTGGATATGATGCATTTTGAGCTGGCCAAGGACAAGATCATGATGGGCGCTGAGCGCAAATCGATGGTCATGTCTGAGTCTGAAAAGAAAAATACCGCCTATCATGAGGCGGGGCACGCGATTGTTGGTCGCCTGATGCCAGAGCATGACCCGGTTTATAAGGTCAGTATTATCCCCCGTGGCCGGGCATTGGGTGTAACTATGTTTCTGCCTGAAGAGGATAGATATAGCCACAGCCGGCGACATATTCTTAGTCAGATTTGTAGTTTGTATGGTGGTCGTATCGCAGAAGAAATTTTGAATGGCCCTGATGGCGTTACTACCGGTGCCTCTAACGATATTAAGCGGGCTACCGAAATCAGTCGTAACATGGTGACCAAGTGGGGGCTGTCTGATAAGTTGGGGCCGCTGCTCTATGATGATGGCGAGGAAGAGGTTTTTCTCGGACGTTCTGCTGCTTCCAGTGGTGGTGCTGGAATTTCGCCAGATACCTGTAAAATGATTGATGATGAGGTTAGGCGCATTATTGATGACTGCTATGGCACTGCTGAGCAAGTGATTAATGAGCATATTGTCCAGCTCCATGCGATGGCTGAGGCGCTGATGAAGTTTGAGACCATTGATGCCAAGCAGATCGATAATATTATGGAAGGGCGAGATCCCGGTGATCCTTCTGACTGGCATGATGACTCATCAGGTTCTGGTGGTAATGCTGAAGTCCATAGCGAAGAAAAATCTGATACGGGTTCAGCCGGGCCGGTTGGTGGGCCCGCGGGGCAGCATTAAAGCGATATTGTTTTAATTGACCGAAATGCAGTACAAACGTTCGGCCGCTGCTTTTTCAGCGGCCTTTTTGTGTCAAAAAAGGCTATCTTTTGCCCGGCTCCCGAGATTTTCAATTACAGTGTGGTTCTCGCATTCTGGATCTTTCCGTCCCTAGAGTGATGGCGGTATTGAATGTGACCCCGGACTCCTTTTCCGATGGTGGCAGTTTGTATCGTCAGGGAAAAATAGCCCGGGGTTTGCTGTTGGATCGTGCGGGGCAGATGGTTGAACAAGGTGCAGCCATTATAGATGTTGGTGGTGAGTCGACCCGCCCTGGGGCCGAGCCTGTTTCTGTGCAACAGGAGCTTGATCGAGTAATTCCCTGGGTGGAGGAAATTGCAGGGTCTATGAATGTCATCGTCTCT
>JAUXDF010000289.1 GCA_030618505.1 Spongiibacteraceae bacterium
TTGCGTTAAATAGTAAACTATTCGCCTTAATCGAAAGCAAAAACTGACTAATTTCTGCTTTCCCTCGCTACGAACGGTTAAACCCGACAGCCTCCTAGGAGCTAGATTTGCGTTGGCCATGACCGGACTTAATTTTCGAAAATCAGCAGTTTCTGAATAGGCACGAATTAGTACCGAGTTAGCACTTGCAGCTCAACTCCAAACCGTAAGGCCTGCCAAGCGTTTTTCAGTTTTGAAAAACAAGGTAGCGACCAGATAGGCGCTGACAAACATAATAAAGTTGCCGATGATGGTGGTGTAATAACTATCGAAGGGAAGCTGCATTGAATCGGGTAATAAACCCCGCTTGTCCAAAATTGTCCACAGAGTAAATACCACCGTAAAAAATATCCCCACCCACGCCGCTCTGGCATCACCCCGGGTAGTGAAAAATCCCAACAAATACAGTCCCAGCATACCGCCACTTAACAACGAGACCAATATGGTTGCTGTATCCTGCAAGGTTTTTGTTTCGGCCTGATAAATATAAATTGCACCAATAATCATAAAAACGGATGTTACTGCAGCCAGCAGCCAGGCAACATGCAGATAATGCTTATCTGATCGACCCTTGGCCAGGTGACGACGGTAAATATCGACAATCCCTACGGTGGATATCGCATTAATACTCGAATCAAGTGAAGACATGGCCGCCGCCAGCGCTGCGGCGATCACCAAACCAACTATGCCTGCGGGTAAATGATTGATAATAAAATACGGTAATATCTGCTCCGCCTTTCTTTCGCCCGTTAACATTTGCTGCGCTTCAAGGGTGGGGAACACCTGGAAAAACACATAAAGTGCTGTGCCCAAAAACATATAAAACGCCCAAATCGGCAGACTGCTAAACGCGCAAATAAACATCCCCTTACGCGCCTCATGGGTACTCTTGGCTGCACAGTAACGCTGCACGGTATTTTGATTGCTGCTGTATTCACTAAGCCAGGAGGTTAAGCCCAGCACCAGCATCATCGTGCCGGTTTTACTGTTCAGGGTGAACTCCCAGGAAACGGGACTCAGTTGTTGATTCTTTAATTCGGCAAAAGCAAATTTACCATCGGCGATTGCCACATCAAAAACCTGCCCTATTCCTCCAGGCAACAAATCGACAATCACAAATAAACAAACTGCACCCCCTAATACCAGAACCACCGTTTGCACAACATCGGTCCAGATAACAGCATCAATGCCTCCCATAATGGTATAGGCCGAGACAAAAACACCACTAATCAATACACACATTATGGGGTCAATGCCGCTCACTTCATGAACTAATAACGACAAAAGGTAGAGAATAGTACTGATACGCACCAACTGGGCGATAACGAAGGCGAGCGCACCATACACTCTAACCGATGGGCCAAATCGGCTTTCAAGATATTGATAAGCCGAGGTAATATTGCCACGGCGAAAAAACGGCAGAAACAGATAGGCGGCAATAAAGATACATATCGGCAACATCAAATTAGGCAAAAACCGCAGCCAGGCGGTTTTATAAGCATCCCCGGGATAAGCAAGAAAAGTGATGGAACTGATGGAGGTGCCCACCAAACTGAGTCCGATTACCCAACCGGAAAAAGAACGGCCACCGACAAAGTATTCCTCAGTACTGGTGTTCTTTCTGGAGAAATAATACCCCATTGCCAGCATACCGAGTAGATAGCCTAATAAAACAACGATATCGAGGGTTTGAAGCTTCATAATGACTTATTCTTATTTGAGCCAACTGCCCCAGTATGAGCAGTATCTAGGTATAAAAGACATTATATTACAGCAATTTGGCAACCACTAGCTCACGGTCACGAAGCCGACTAAAAATTCAAATCAAATTATCTTACCCACAACACAACAATCGCATAGCAATGACGTATATAATCGCGCGTCCCGACGGGTCGATGTCTAAAATTCGGTGTCTAACTAGTGCCCATCCAGAAATCAGACAAAGAGGTCATGGCCAACACCAATCTTGCGACTTAAAGGCCTTGAAAAGGCCTAGGAGCTAGATTTGTGTTGGCCATGACCGGACTTAATTATCGAAAACTACCAGTTTCTGGTTAGGCACTAACTATCAAATAGCCGGCTATAACGCCCATCCAAGTAAAGGAAAATTATCAATGACTGTTAAGGTCTTATTTGTCTGCCTGGGGAATATCTGCCGATCCCCAAGCGCCCAGGGTATTTTACAAAAGATGGTGGATGATAATGGCCTCTCCGAGCACTTTGTTATCGATTCCTGCGGCACGGCCCCCTTTAACGTCGGCAAATCACCGGATAAGCGGGCAATTCAGGCCGCCAGCAGGCATGGTTATGACATTGGTGATCAAGTAGCACGACAGATACACAACGATGACTTCCAACAGTTTCAATACATTATTGCCATGGACCATAAAAACCTGTCTAGCGTACAAACCTGGGCGCCCGAAAATTATGAAGGTGAAATTACCCTGTTCATGAAATACGGCAGTAATCGAGGCCTTGCCCAAGTAGCAGACCCTTATTATGAGGATAGCGAAAAATTTGATGCCGTTGTAGAAACACTGGAAAAAGCTGCACACGGCTTTTTAAAATATGTGGTCAAAAAACACCATCTGCAAGCAAATATGCCGAGCAATAAAACCGCATGAAAGTAACGACAGAATAACAATGAAAGAGCGGTCAAAATAATACTTGTCTGACTACAGTTAATGGCTAATAATCGGCGTAAATAGGTCGGGCTTATACTCCCTGCCCCCGCTCAAAATACACGCTTTTATCAAAGCGCGACAAGATTCGGATAGTACTGATGAAGATTCTGCTGATCTACCCTCAAATAGATGCCCCCTTGGGCACAAATCATGGGATCGCCGCCTTGGCTGGTGTACTGCATGCCAATGGTCATGAGCTTGATTTACTTCATGTCTCGGAAAAAAAATGCCCTATTCCCAGTAGTGATGAAATTAATGCACTCATTGAGCAAAAGCAGCCTGACCTACTCGGCTTTTCTGCAATGACCCAACAGTATGAGTGGATAGCAGCAACCAGCAAGGCAATCCGCACCCAGTACCCCTTTTTGCCACAGATTATCGGCGGTGTTCACTGCACAATGGTGCCTGATGAGGTGCATGAGTCAAAACTGTTTGATTATGTCTGTGTTGGCGAGGCTGATTATGCCCTGCTCGATTTAATGAATGCCCTCGAAAATGGTGAGCCAACAGATAATCTGACCAATATGCGCATGTGGGACGGACAACGCCCCATCGTCAATAAAGTCGCTCCCTTTCCTAACCTTGATACCCTGCCTCGCCTCGATTACAACGTTTTTGATATGAAAGCGATTTTGAGAGAAACACGCGGCTGGATGGGCATACTCACCTCACGTGGCTGCCCCTACAAATGCACCTACTGTTTTAATATGGAAATTGTTGACCGCTATATTGAAGATGGCGCTGCGGCAAAAGTGAAAGACTTCCTGCGTCACTTTCCCATTGACGTAATGATGGAAGATTTAAAAACGCTGGTACGAGAAAACCCGGAAATCACCACCTTTATTTTCGATGATGACCTTTTTACTCTCAATGTTAATTATGTTGAAGAGTTTTGTGCTGCGTATATCAAACACGAAGTCGGTCTGCCTTTTGTGGTGAACGGCCACGTTAATTGTTTTGACGACCGGGCGGGAAAAGCGCTCAGCGATGCAGGCTGTATTATCGTTAAATTTGGCCTTGAATCCGGTTCTGATAAAATTCGCCGTGACGTATTACACCGTTACATGAAAAACTCGCAAATCGAAGATTCCTTCGCGGCAGCTCACAAATATCAACTCCATTCTTCCGCCTTTATTATGTTCGGTTTACCCTACGAGGGACGAGAAGAAATCATCGAAACACTGGCGCTTTGTGCCAAAGTAAAATTGGGCCGTTTTCGTTGGGCACTGTTTTTCCCCTTCCGAGGTACGGCAGGATACGACATTGCTAAACCGCTGATAGATGAATCAAAACTCGATGGCAAAGGCAATTATTTTGATGGTTCCTGCTTAAATTTTGGCGAAGAGCATGATCTGTTTCTCGACAAACTAAGCAAACTTTGCAATTGGTATGTTAATGCCTTAAGCGATTGGGAATGCGCGCCAATTTACCAGGAGCTTGTTGATAGCGTCGAAGGTATGAATCGGGAGGAGTGGCTAGATCGCTGTGAGGGTTTAGTTGCTTATGACCGCACACTATCCGATGAGTTAATGGAAAAGGACATGATCCACTACACGCTACGCTACTCCAATGTGATGGGCGTTCGCTCGGATTATATCCAGTGGGAAAAAGAACAAATGGCATCCGGTAAAATCAAAGAAGCTATCACCTACACATTGGATGAAGGCTAAGACAAAACTGTGAAAATACGGATCCCCACTGATTTACTGATTAAGGCTACAAAATAATAGTCAAAGGAGCATCAGCCCTCAATGCTACCCGCATTGCAAGACGTTAATTCAATTATTGTGCGCCTACCCAACTGGGTAGGCGACATCGTGATGGCCACGCCGGTTTTTGAAAGCTTGCGCGCCAACTTTCCTGACGCCACTATTACCGCCTGTGTTCGCCCCTATGCTCGGGGGATC
>JAUXDF010000372.1 GCA_030618505.1 Spongiibacteraceae bacterium
TCAACAATATACTCAACCAGTTTTAACCATAAAGCGGGCACACCGGTAACGCTCACGCTTGATCGCTCTATTGGATGGGCTGCTATATAGTCATCCAGTGAAGATACCAGCTCTCCCAAACGCCGGGTACCGGAAATACCCACTCTTATTTTCAGGTCAGCACGGGAATAGTCACCGGAGACGTAGGACTCCAGATCATCGCCACCTGACAACTCATAAATCAACAGGTATTGAGCAACTAACTCCCGCGACTCTGGAATAACATGGTGGGCCGGGTCTCCGCCATGAAAGGATTGATTAATATCCTTTAAGAGATCAACGATAGATATGGTTTTGTCGACAATATCATCATGTCGTTCAGCCTCATGCTGCAGCTTTTCTATTTCCCGCAGCACTGCCGGCTCCTTAATACCGCCTTCTCTATTGGTATCAAATATATAAATAAACGCACCCATTCCGCCCATCACGTCATCAACGGCTTTATTATCCTTGCGGATATCCATCTTTTCAGAGAATTGAAGCATAAAGTTTGAGTCAACTTCAATTTTCGATATACCCACTCCGGCAAGAATAACGATCGTAGTAAATACAATAATGATTGCCACCCGGAACTTAATAACAAATTGTGCGATGGCTCTTAACAGTCGAGGGAGAGCAGCGTTCCCAAGGTCTTGCTTGGATACATGATGTTTCGGTATGCGGCTATAGCTCAAAAAATACGGCAGAAATGTGACCGATAATAGAAAAGCTGCCATGACCCCAAACGCGGTATAAATGGACATGTGTTCAAAGGTTTTAATCGGTGACACTGACATCGCTAAAAAACCGGTGGCAGTAGTAACGCTTGTCAGTAAGCAGGCCGGGCCAACCAATAGCATCGTGCGACGCAGAGCTTCTCGCCTATCGCCAAGTTGTGCCAGAAACAATCGATATTCCGAGATAATATGGACGCTATCTGCCACACCAACAACGGTGAGAAAAATGGGTAAAAACACAAATATCTGGTCAATCTTCCAGCCCATTACCGCAATAAATGCCACGGATAAAAAAATACTTACAAGCGCAATCGCAAGCGGCCCGAGCACCCCCATGACACTAAAGCGAAAAAACAGCATTAACATAAAACCAATGGCTGCAAAGACCTTGGCTCCCAGGGTGAAACTCTCCCCCTGAATGGTCAAATTAAAGACTGAATTGAGAGAAATATTACCGGTATTGTAGAACGTAATGCCGGCATATTCCGGTCTCGCAAGGATCTCAACAATTTTGGCATTGCTGACCTGAGGATAAAGGTTGTCCAGACCATCCCCGCCTTCGGGGTCTAACCTTAAATCATCAACCGGGTCAGAGCTGGCGAGCTCTGACTTCAACATTAGAGCACCGTAGCTCGCCGTTTTATCTACCAGATAGCCAATATAAATATCCTTTTTCAGTAGTTTGTCTCTGATGACTAACAGCTCTTCCTGAGTATTATCAAAATCAGCGAGTAGGCTCTTGGCGCTAATCCCACCCGCATCACCTTCGATAAACTCGACATTACTCAGACTGACAACCTCTTTGGTAAAAGGCACTTCATTCTCAAGGGCCTCTGTTAACTTGGCGATGGTATGCATCAGTTCTAAATTAAACACACCATGTTCCACACCCGCCGGGGCTTTGTACATGATGTAGGCTATTTCATCAGAGCCGAAATCCTTGCGGAATTCGTTGTAGTTAAGATAGGCTGGTTCAGAGGGGTTGAAATAGGCATCAAAACTGTTGTCTACACGAATAGTGGATGCAAAATAAGCTCCTGCGGCCAGTAGTGCAAAGCAAAAAACTAGCACAAACATACGGTGGTCAAAGGACCAGGTCGCCAATTTTGAAAAAACAACGCTTAAATAGCTGACGAAGTCATTATCACCTTTGGCGGGCGTATCGTTACCGATTGCTGAAGAGGAACTGCCCGTTGAATTAGCCTTGGACATACACTGGAGACTCTTTAAATTATTGTCAGCTTCGATTATATTGATGCTAATAATATCAAACCAAACTCGCAAAAAATACTAGCTTAGTTTTCGGTCTACAAGCGCACCTATACATCCAGGCAACTAAACGCCTAAGGGTTTTGCATTCACAGAACGACCCCTCACCAGCACAATGATCATCAACGCTATAGAAATCAGACAAAATAATATGTCTAAGTATTTAATGCGAGCAAGAATCACATAGCCGACAAGACTAATCAACGACTATCAGTGTTGTTCGTAGAGGACTAAAATGCAATATCAAAAAAAGAAATCATCGTCGATTTGAGAAAGGCAATAGAAGCTGCAACGAAAGAAGGGGTAAGTAATACCGGATACCCCATTTGATATTGATAGAAACTTTCGTCCCGTTTTTATTTAATCAGCTAAACGAGCACGATATCATTTCGCATACTATACAGCACAAAAAGCACTTCTTCTTGCTCTCGTTGCCCAACATTATTTTTCTCTAATGCATTGAGGGCGTCATCCAACACAGCCATAAACTCTGCGGCCGAGATATTCATTCCCTTATGAACCGCGAGCATATCCTTTCCCTTATAAACGCTAGGGCCACCCGTTCCGGCAATAAAAAATGTCGCAGCACCATTTTTAAGAGCACTGACATCAGAGGCTGCAAATCGAGGAGAAACAGCCGCGTTCGCTAAATGGTTATCGACCAGATCACTTGCGATTGCAGTAATACCGTCCTCACCACCCAACCTTTCAAAAAGTGATTCACTCATGCTTGCTCTCCTTTACATTATATTTTGTGCGGGTTAATACCTCGAATATCGAAGTGTGAGTAATTTAACATGGGAAATAGATATGGTGAAGTGTATAAAGTCTATAGTATTGTGAAGATGTTGGTTCCCACATAAGGTGACAAAGCCGATCTTTGATTTATATCGATTTTGGCGTTTTATGTGAGAAGAAAAAACGCAGTTTTTCTCACATATAATAACGCGCTTCAAACTGTGAATGCATTTATCCTTTCGGAGTACATAAGCGACTTCGTGTCAACGCCATTCTTTTTCCGTTCTTCCAATAACGATTTACGATCTTTTATAACAGCAACGAAGTATTTACGCCGACTGAAGTCAGCAGCGGAGGTTTAGCGATATAATTCCCCTAGCGATCAGTGTCAACAATAACCAGGGAACACCAGAATGAAAGTCACACCAGAAGACTATACCGTTTTGGAGAGTGCGGTAAAGCGCACTATTGCCCAAACAGGCCTCACCCTGGATAATTACATTTCTCTTGGATTAACCGCTAAACGCTACCGATGGGATATGCTCGAAAAATCACGAATCAAAATAGGCGACGGCATCAGTATTAACGGGGACGTGAACATTTATGCCTATGCTAACAATAATCATATTGATACGGCCCTCCGTAAAATCACAAAGACCAAATAGCACCCTGATTTCCCCCCTTTCGATATCACCCCGTAACAAAGGGCCGGCCACAACAGCCGATAAAAACTCGCCTTACGGTCGAGGCATGGGGCAGCTCAGTGCCATTTGCTGTCATTGGAGCACTGAAGGTTTTTTCTTGAATTCTCTAAGTAAGCAGACCGCCAAAACATCAAGGTTTTTCAAAATATAACGGAATAGCTGCCGCTCAGAATTTCTC
>JAUXDF010000156.1 GCA_030618505.1 Spongiibacteraceae bacterium
AATTTTTTAAATACCGCTAATGCGTAAAAAGGCGTGAAGAGTATGGATATCAAAACAGCAATTAATCAAGTGATGGATCATGGTGATTTAAGCACTGAGCAGATGGCTGATGTCATGCAACAAATTATGACCGGTCAGGCAACGGATGCGCAGATTGGTGGTTTTTTGGTGGCACTGCGGATGAAGGGCGAGACGGTGGATGAGATCACCGGTGCTGCGCAGGTGATGCGCAAACTTTCCGCAAAGGTAGAGCTTGATGAAGCTCACTTGGTGGATACCTGTGGCACTGGCGGTGATGGAGCGGGTATTTTTAATGTTTCAACAGCCTGTGCATTTATTGTTGCTGCCGCCGGTGGCAAGGTCGCCAAGCACGGCAATCGTTCTGTTACCAGTCGTTCGGGTAGTGCGGATTTACTGGAAGTGGCTGGTGTTAATCTTGAACTTAGCCCGGAGCAGGTGGCGACTTGCATTGAGAAGGTTGGTGTGGGTTTTATGTTTGCGATAAAACATCATGGCGCGATGAAGTATGCGATTGGGCCTCGCAAGGAGCTGGCGGCACGCACGGTATTTAATGTGCTGGGGCCTTTGACTAATCCCGCCGGTGCTACACATCAGGTGCTGGGTGTGTATAGCAAGGCTTGGCTAAGACCGTTGGCCGAAGTATTGCAGCGGCTTGGTGCCGAGCATGTATTGGTTGTGCATGCTGCCGACGGCCTTGATGAAATTAGTATCGCCACCGAAACCTATGTGGCTGAATTGTGTAATGGCGAAATCAGTGAATATACTATTTGCCCCGAGGATTATGGTTTTGCCAGAGGTGATCTGGGTGAGCTTAGTGTTGATAATGCCGAGCAGAGTTTGGCGCTGATTCAAAAGGCAATTCGCAATGAAGGTGGAGTTGCCAGCGATATACTGGCGCTGAATGCAGGGGCTGCGATTTATGCAGCTGACCTTTGTTCGCGCTTATCTCAGGGCATAGAAATGGCCCAGGATGTGATGGCCAGCGGTCAAGCGGCGGAGAAGTTTAAGGAGTTTGTTGAGTTTACACAGGCTGTGTCACAAGCCTGATTTTGCTTCTTATGCCCAACGCGGGGCATGCTAATCAAGGTTATGGGTGGACGAAACAAATAAAGGGTCAATGAGAAATGAGTAGTACACCGACAATATTAAAAAAAATACTGGATCGCAAAGCAGAGGAGGTTGCAGCACGTAGTGCTTCGGTCTCTTTAGCGTTGCTTAAGGAGCGTAGCCTGGCAGCTGATCCGGTGCGAGGTTTTGTGGCTGCGCTGGTCAATAAAATCGACAGTGTTCAGTCGGGTGTGATTGCAGAAATCAAAAAAGCCTCACCCAGTAAAGGGGTCATTCGTGAGAACTTTGATCCTGTTGCAATAGCCCAGAGTTATGAGCGGGGGGGAGCTGCCTGTTTGTCTGTGTTGACCGATGTGGATTTCTTTCAGGGTTGTGATGATTATCTTTTGCAGGCCAGGGCGGCTTGCTCTTTGCCGGTGCTGCGTAAGGATTTTATCGTTGATGAGTATCAAGTCTATGAGACCCGAGCCCTTGGTGCCGATTGTCTGCTATTGATTGTTGCCGCTTTTATGGCGCAGCCCGAGCGTTTGCAGCAACTATCAGCCTTGGCCGATGAGTTGGGTCTGGATGTGCTGGTGGAGGTACATAATGCCGAGGAGTTAGCACTTGCCTTGCCTCTTGGGCAAAGGATGGTGGGCATTAATAATCGTGATTTGCACACCTTTGATACCTCACTGAACAATACCTATCAGTTATTGGACGCCATTCCCTCTGATCGTATTGTGGTAACAGAGAGTGGTATTCATAGTATCGAGCATGTTTCTGCGATGCACGAGCATGGCGTTAATGCTTTTTTGGTAGGAGAGGCATTTATGCGTGCGGATGAGCCTGGGGAGCAATTGGCAAAATTGTTTTTCTGATGATTCTGCTTCTGCGGGTGTATCACATATAAAAAAGGCCGCTATTTGCGGCCTTTTTGTTGTTGTCGTGTTGTCAGCGTTTTAGCGCGTCCCAAAGACAACCATCGTTTTGCCCTTAACATCGACCAGACCTTGTTCTTGCAGTGTTTTCAGAACCCGTCCAACCATTTCCCGTGAGCAGCCAACAATCCGGCCAATTTCCTGGCGGGTTATTTTAATCTGCATGCCATCGGGATGGGTCATCGCATCGGGTTCTTTACACAGATCCAGCAAGGTACGAGCAACACGTCCGGTAACATCCAAAAAGGCCAAATCGCCCACTTTGCGGGTGGTGGCGCGCAGTCTGCGGGCCATCTGAATGCCCAGTTCAAAAAGCATATGAGGTTTTGCTTCACTCAGCTCCATGAATTTGGCATAGCTGATTTCGGCAACTTCGCATTCTGTTTTGGCTCTAACCCAGGCGCTACGTTCGTCTTCTGAATCAAATAGACCCATTTCGCCAAAAAAGTCCCCGTCGTTAAGGTAGGCGACGATCATCTCTTTACCGTCATCATCTTCAATCAGTACCGTGACTGATCCTTTAATGATGTAGTACAGCGAGTCACTGCTATCACCTGCATAGATGATAGTGCTCTTGGGTGGATAACGGCGTCGGTGACAATGGGTTAAGAAGTCATCAACATTTTTAATGTGAGGTGATAAAGATACTGAAACCAAGGGTATGCCTCAAATGTGTTTTATTGTATTGCCTTGTATCAATAGTAGTATGGCTTGCCTAGATTGCCAGTACCAGTGTTTTAGTTAGACCAATTTGTTGATTTGTGACGCTTTTCTGACATTTCTCCTTAATATGCCGATATCGCTTGTATAAAAGCAGAAGATATTAGGAGGTGCTTACAGGAATTGCTCGAATTATAGCTGAATATGCTAAGCTAGCCGCCGCTTTTTAGCGCCAGAGCCTGCTTGTCAGTCAATGCTCTTGGGTTAAGACATTAATGAGATGAAGAGGAGTGCAGGCTTAGATGAAAGCTACGGTTAAGTGGGTGGATGGCGCAATGTTCCTGGGTGAATCCGGTAGTGGGCATAGTGTGGTGATGGATGGCCCCCCGGATGCCGGTGGTAGAAATATGGGGATTCGACCGATGGAAATGCTGCTGATCGGCATGGGTGGTTGCGCCTCCTTTGATGTGCTGAGCATTTTGCGAAAATCCCGACAAAATGTTGAGCGTTGTGAAACTGAGCTGGAAGCTGAGCGCGCAGACGCTGTGCCCAGCGTATTTACCAAAATTCATCTTAAGTTTGTGGTCACTGGCCGTAAATTAAAAGAAACGCAGGTGAAGCGCGCCGTCTCCCTGTCCGCTGAGAAATACTGTTCGGCATCCATTATGATGGAGAAAGCCGGGGTTGAAATCAGCCACAGTTATGAGATTGTGGAGTTGGAGGAGAAGTAAACCGCCTAAATTCTATAGGCGCTGCGGGTCATTGGCTTTGATACCCGTGGCGGGCTTCATCCTCAAGCATTAACGCCAGTATTGCACGGGTTTTACCGCTCCCAGTGACAGTGTTTTCAGAACCAGGTCGGCATTGACCACTACTTTATCGATAAAAGAAAGTTTCATAGTGTGCTTTGCTGTTGGAGGTTTTTATTGCTAATTCGAGTTGCTAATTTCAGGAACAGGAGGAAAAAAGCAGTATTGATGTTTATATTATAACTGAATATTACTTTTTGGAGTCGACTGTTGATTAAAGATGCACATGATCTGGGCTTGATTATTGACTCTCAAGTTCCGCTGATCCGACTGGAAAGCCATGAAGAGAGCGGCGCGCTCGAATTATTAACCCGTGTGGCGATTAAAAAGAATCTCACGCTGCATGGTTGGTCAGCGACTGAGGGTTTGCAGCAAATTGGTTTTGGTGATTTATTTAAGTCAGAGGAGCAAGCGCAGGATCCCAAAGAGGTTTTGCAGTGCATTAAGCGCAATCGCTGCCCGGGGCTTTATGTACTTTGTGATTTTCACCCCTACCTGGAAAAGGGTGTTGTCGAGCAAGCGCTGCATGTTCGCCTGCTAAAGGATATTGCCCTGAATTATGCCAATGTTCCCCATACCTTGATCCTGCTCAGTCACGCTATCGAGCTACCCTCGGAATTGCATCGCTTCAGCGCCTACTTTCGTTTATCGCTACCTAGCGAGCAACAGCTGGTGGCGATCGTAAGAGAAGAGGCGAAGTGTTGGTCAGAGAAAAACGCGGGGAAAAAAGTGCGTACTGACAATGCCGTGTTGCGCAAACTACTCAGCAACCTGACCGGCTTAAGTGTTAGTGATGCCCGGCGATTGATTCGTGGCGTGATTTTTGATGATGGTGCAATAACTGAGGCTGATTTGCCTGAACTCAATAAAGCAAAGTTTCAGCTGATGGATATGGAGGGCGTGTTAAGTTTTGAATATGACACCGAGCGTTTTGCTGATGTGGGAGGATTGAAGAATTTAAAGCATTGGCTTGAGCAGCGCCGGGAGGCTTTTCTGAGTCCAAAGACTAGCAGTCGTTTAGCGCGCCCAAAGGGGCTGTTGCTGCTGGGTGTGCAGGGGGGAGGAAAAAGCTTGTCGGCCAAGGCAGTTGCCGGTTTGTGGGGAGTGCCCTTGTTACGTCTGGATTTTGGGGTGCTTTATAACAAGTATATTGGTGAAACAGAAAAAAATCTGCGTGAGGCCCTGCAGTTGGCTGACCTGATGGCTCCGTGCGTGTTATGGATTGATGAAATTGAAAAAGGTATAAACACTGAAACCAACGATGAAGGCGTCTCGCAGCGCATTCTGGCTACACTATTGACCTGGTTGGCCGAGCGCAACGCTGCCGTTTTTGTTGTTGCTACCGCTAATAACATTTCCCGCCTGCCTGCAGAGCTTCTGCGAAAAGGGCGATTGGATGAGATTTTCTTCGTTGACCTGCCCGGTGAGTCTGTCAGGGAGGATATTTTTCGTATCCATCTTGGTAAGCGGGACTTAAGCCCCGAAAGTTTTGATCTGAGTCTGCTGGCAAAAACGGCAGAAGGTTTTTCGGGGGCCGAAATCGAACAGGCCGTAGTGGCTGCTTTGTATCGGGCAGCAGCACAAAAACAGTTGTTGGATGATGCGCATTTGCTTGAAGAGTTGGCGAATACCTACCCGCTGTCGGTAACTATGGCGGAGCAGCTGATCGCCCAGCGCAACTGGGCTAAGGAACGTGCCGTTAAGGCTTAAATTAAATCCAATAGAATATCAGCGAAATCAAGGGAGGGGGGTGAAAACATCCCTGTTGATCTACTCTGTAGCCTTTATCCATTCCTTTAGTGTGGCGCGCAATAAGCTGATATCTACCGGTTTGCTCAGGTAGGCATTCATACCTGCCTTCAGGCTGTGTTCCTTATGCTCATCCATGATATGGGCGGTTAATGCAATGATGGGTGTGGGTGATTGCTGGTTTTGCTTTTCCCATTCGCGTATTTTTGTCGTGGCTTCAAAGCCATCCATAACCGGCATTTCACAATCCATTAATACCAGATCAAATTGTCCTTGTTGTAGCGCTTTGCTAGCTTGTTTGCCGTTATTAACAGCCTCATAGTTAATCTCAAGTTTTTTGAGCATGCCGATAATGACTTTTTGATTGACGGGGTTGTCCTCGGCCAAGAGTACGTTGATCTTGCGGCTGTTCGTGCAGAGAGCTTGCTGGGAAAGTGGCTCTTGATCGCCTTGGTTTATTTTTTTAGTGAACTCTTGTGCTACGGTAATCTTTAGCACTTTCCCCGTTACCGGCTTTGTTAACACTTTACAGATGCCCGCTTCGCGTGCTTTTTGTTGGGAGGGAGCGTCACTGAGTCCGGTTAGCATGATGAGCAGTGGCCGCTGTTCGCTGGGAAGTTCATCCCTGATTTTGCTGGCCAGTTGCAGGCCGGTCATGTTGGGCATGTGATAGTCGATGATGGCGATATTATAGGGTGAGTCGAGATTGATTTTTGCACGTAACATGGCCATTGCTTCGTTGCCGCTGTGTGCCGTACTAACGCTCATGCCCCAACCGTTGGCTTGTTGTTTAATCACTTTGCGGCAGGTCTGGTTATCATCAACAACCAATAGACGCAGGTTTTGTAGTGTTTGCTCTATGTCTTGCTCTTTTTCTTTGCTGATGTGCTGTGCGGGTAGCGGAAGGTAAAACCAGAAACTGCTGCCCTTGCCCAGTTCACTATCAGCGCCAATTTCACCGCCCATTTTTTTGATAATTTGTTTGGTTATAACCAGCCCGAGACCAAAGTGAAATTCATCTTTTTCTGCAGATTTTTCGCCTGAACTAAACAGTTTTTTCTGATCTGTGAGACTGATGCCGCAGCCGGTGTCGCTGACGGTAAATTTTATGTGTGTATCATCATTTTGTTGTGATTGCATGGCGACGGTGAGAACGATCTCACCGTGTTCTGTATGCTTGAAGGCATTGCTAAGAAGATGCAATAGTGCTTGTTTGAGTCGGGTGGCATCACCGATTAGCAGTGAGGGGACATTGGTATGAATATGGCTAATAAGCTCAATATTTTTATCCTCAGCCTCGGAGCGGTAGTCATCAATAGATTCATTGAGCAATAGGCTAAGGTCGAAGGGTTGGTGCTCAATCTCCATTTTGCCGGCATCAATTTTACTGCGATCAAGAATTTCATTGATCAGATTTAATAAAGCATGCCCGGAGCTTTGAATGGTATTGACATGATCTTTTTGTGTGGGTGTCAGGGCGGTATCCAGTAATAGTTCTGTCATGCCGATAACACCGTTCATCGGAGTGCGGACATCATGGCTGATACGGCTTAATATCGCCGCTTGCGCTTTTGCTTCTGCATCGCTGACGGCAATAAGTTGCTGCTGCTGCTGCTGTTGCAGGCGTTTTTTTAGGCTGAAGGCGACCAGGCTTAGCGTAATAATTAAACCTTCCAAGCCAAAGGCGTAGCTCGCCCAGACGCGGGCGAGATTAAGTTCAGCGATCGAGGTTTGTATGGCATAGGCGCCAGCGAGGATGACTAGTACCGTCCACAGTCTGCTCATGACAATGGTTAATGCATAGCGATTATTTTCTGCAAGATAGCAGTGCAGTGGGGCGGCAAAGAGAATAGTGGTGGAGGTCGCCAGGCCGAAAAACATTAGCGCGTAGGTGGTGGGCAATGGCAGGATAAATACGCTAAGGTAGGCCACTATGTTGATCACAGCGGAGGCTATGATCGGTTTTTTCCAGTGGCCTTCCAGGTTCTGATAAGACAATAATAAATAGGCAAAATAAAGCGCAGAGCAATTAGCAATGCCGATGAAGGTGTGGACCATCGGTATTTGCCAGCTCGCTAGTGATGGTACAATGGATTGCAGTAGTCCGTTAGCAATAGACTGGATGCCAAGTATGGCAAAGAGATAAATGCCGTAGCTTAGATAGATAAACTGGCT
>JAUXDF010000022.1 GCA_030618505.1 Spongiibacteraceae bacterium
GCGGCCATACTTCTCCCTCTCCCCAACCCTCTCCCGCAAGCGGGAGAGGGGGCAAAACCGGCGAAGTTCTGCTTAACTAAGTGCTATTCGGACCCTCTATTAACTCTTCTTTTAAAAATAACCGAGATCTAATTACAATGCGCCTAATTTGCTCGTTTATTTTTCTCATCGTTCACCCAAGCATAAACAATGATTTTAGACTCTGAGTGAAAGCGGAAAAACAATCGGTACTGCTGAAAAAACTTAGCTCGAAACCAGTGTTTGTGTTGTTCTCCGAGAGTAGTGGCCTGACGGAATTCGGTTAAAGTGGGATCCTGCGGGATGACATCAAAGGCCAATTTCGAGATAGCCGCCAATCGTTTAGTGGCGTTCTTCTTTGTGTAGTTGGCAAGGTCTTTCTTACGGAGTTTATTAACCTGTGATTCAAGGTCATCAATTTGATCGAGAAATAATGGATGAGCAAAGATGCTCCATCCATTGATGACCAGCGGGGTTTTAACCAAGCTTATTCATCCTCTTCAGAGAGGGGGCTATCCAGGTCGACTTCAATGCCGGAAACCAGACTCTTAACCCGATCAGCGAGGTCGTGGCTAATGCCTTGTAAGTGCTCAGGGTTGTCGCTGACATCTTTGGCCAGAAAAGATAAGAACTGGCTCAGAATAGGGTCATCACCCTGTTGATCAGCACGGGAAAGTAATACCTGGCCATTAGCTTGAACGGTATAGCGGATTTTTTCCCGTTTATTCAGGCGCAGGGCCTTTCTCACAGTGTCTGGAACGGTGGTCTGGTAGCGGTCTGTCAGCGTTGATTCGCTGACTAGAATGGGCTTGCTCATATATGAACCTCCAAAATAAAGGTGGGAGATAGATAAACTCATGGTAATGCATGTGCATTGCCTCGTCAAGATTGGTCATATCATGGGGTTTGTCAAGCTCAGGGAGAGCAAGATAGAAAAAATGAAAACAAGCGATAGAAAGGGAAAAGGGGGAGGCGGCAAAATGTAGTACGAATGATTATTGTTTGTTCTCGTTCCTATTCCCATATGCCCATCACTAGATGCATCGGTGTTTTCAGTGCCGGCGGCTTACACGCAGAAAAAGGCCGGATTTTCCGAGCGGTGATCTGTTTGTGTTGATTTATCAATAATGGCACGAGTTTTTCTAGTGCTATTTTCTCATGCTTTGGTTTGTCGTGACAGTAGATAGACGCTCAGCAATATAATCGCCATGCCGACCACATGCCATCTAGTCATCGCCTCGCCGAGAATCAGGAAGCCAAAAAACAGTGTGGACACCGGGCCAATGGAGCCAATAACACCCGCCTGGTTTGAGCCTATATATTTGATTCCCTCACTCATCAAAAAGGAAGGCAGCACGGTAGAAAAAACGGCAATGGCTGCTGATAAAAAATAAACCGGCAGTGGTTGAATCAGGCTGCTTAGTGGTTTCGCCAATAAAAAGTGGATGCCAATTGCAATACTGGCGGCGATCATGGCGATGGCAGTAAACTGCTTGCTGCCTACTTTTCTGATAACTGTCTCGCTGCCGGCGATATAAATTGCAAAGGCCAGGGCAGCGCCGAAGGTCAACAAACTGCCCCATACTACAGGTGGTAAAGTGATGAAGGGTGTTATGACATGCTCATCATTGGTGAGGTTGAAATCCTGTAGAAAAACCACTGCAATACCGATATAAGCGATGGCAATACAAAGGATCTGTTTCAGGGTGACTTTACGATGATAAAAAAGTGCTGAGATCAGAATCACCAGCGTCGGGTAGAGGTAGATAATCAGGCGGCCAAGATTAACGCTGATGTATTGCAAACCTTGCAGATCCAAAAAAGCGGCCACATAAAAACTGAAACACCCTAGTATGGCAATTTTCATCAATAGCCCGGAGCCTATCTTTGTGGCATTACCGCGCACTTTGATTGCCCAGAAAACAACAAGATAGAAGGGTAGAGAAAATAACATGCGCAGCGCCATGAGTGTGGTGGCGTCCACACCATAACGGTAAGCCAATTTAATAAAAATGGCTTTAAATGAAAACAGCACGGCAGCAGCGCAGACGAGCAAAAAGCCTTTTTTTAATTCAGCGGCTGAATTCGCTGTATCTATACGTTGTGTATTTGTCATAAGTTATTTATTCGTAGCCGTGATCAGTGTGCCCCGTGTAACGTTTTGGGCACAGCGCGGCCCACGTAGTGTTTTGGCTGTGAGCCTGCGAAATCAAGGAAGCTAAGCCTGCTGTTTTAAAATCAAAACTTTCAGCTCATCAATTTTTTCATCAAGGTCTTCCAGTGTCAGTTCCTCGTGTGCTTCCTTTTTCATTAAAGCGTTTTCCTGCTCAAGCACATTGACGACGATACCGATGACCATGTTAAGAAAAGCAAAAGCGGTAAAAAAGATAAAAGTAATGTAGAAGAACCAGCTAAAGGGATAAACTTCCATTGTCTCATACATCACATCAGTCCAGTCTTCGAAGGTCATAATTCTAAAAAGGGTGAGCAGTGAGATTGAAATGTCGCCCCATAACACCGGGTTGATTTTTTCAAAGAGAGTGGAGCCTATTGCAGCGTAGATATAAAAAATAATGAACATTAATAGCAATACATAGCCTAATTGTGGCAATGCTTTAACCAAAGAGTTTAGTAGCAGTCGCAATTCGGGAATAATGGATATCATTCGCAAGACCCGAAATACGCGAATAAGCCGTCCCACTAAAGCCATATCGCTGTTTTCGATTGGTATCAGGCTGATCACTACAATTAGCGTATCGAATATATTCCAGCCCTGTTTGAAAAAGTGTGCTTTGTGTTGCTCACCTAAAAAACGAATACTAATTTCGATGACAAAAATGGCGGTAATCAGCCAGTCTAACCAGCTGATAACGCGGAGTGTGGTGGGAGAAATATCATAGGTTTTTGCACCAACTACCAGAGCAGAAAATATAATAATAAAAACGACGAATAGTTCAAAAACCTTATTGCTACGTAGCTTAAGGAAGGATTGCTGGATATTGCTGGTTTCCATAACTGCCTGGCTTACCTGAAATTTTAGGGCGACCGCTGGGCGCAGGCCGTAGGGTAGTGACTGTGTTGATATTAATATTGCTGGCGGATTGTACCTGATTTGCCTATTTTCTTGGCAATTGAATAAAGCCATGTTGTTAAGTGGTTAAAATATAAGCGTAAATTACTTGTTTCTCTCTCCTGTGTACTACACTGGAGAGAGAAAACAAAATAAATAGATACCAAGGTAAGAGGCAGGTGTGAATGTCGAATTCAGATGTAGACCAGGATGATATCCTTGATGATGAAATCATTGAGATATTTGCTGAGGAGGTTGATGAAGTTATTGAGCAAGTTAATGCTTTGCTTCCTCGGTGGTCAGAGGATCCTGCCGATAAAAGTGCTGCCGATGAGATTAGAAGGGCGTTTCATACCTTAAAAGGCAGTGGCCGAATGGTAAGGGCAGATGAGGTGAGTGAGCTAGCCTGGGCAATGGAAAGCATGCTAAATCGTGTTGTAGACGGTTCCGTGCCCTTGACTGATCCAATGCTGGCGCTGGTTGAAAGTGTTAGCCAGGTGATCCCCAGCCTTGTTGATGCTTATAAAAATCATCAGGCCAGTGTGCTGGTTGGCGTCGATATAGATTTGCTTATCTCTCAAGCGAATACTTTGGAAAAAGGTGAGTCGATTGAAGACGCTTCAGTGCAAACACCGCCTCTTTTAACGACTGCAGATGATGATAATGTTGCTGCAAGCTCTTTTATCCTTGAAGAATCGGTCTCAATTGACCCTGAACTATTTGAAGCGGTTAAGGAGCAAGTAGAATCGCTATCTGATAGTTTTGAGAAAATATCGGATCATATGCGTCGCTTGCATGAAGAGATGGGGAATATTCGCTCTGATATTCCTGCAATGGCTAGTGACTCTGATATTAGAGAGTTAACTAAAAAAATGCAGGCGGTGAATAAAGATGTTCAGGATCTTAAATATTTTGTGAAGACTGGTTATGAGAAAGCATTGGAAGACAATAATGCTTTGGGTCAAAGTGTTTCCAGTCAGCTTAAAAGCTCTGAGGACTACATTAATGAAGTTCGAGATGAGATACAAAGTGACATGCAGCAGGCGAGTGCCGCCTTGCACTCTGTTCGCGGCAGCATCATCGGCTGGTCGTGTGGCGCTGCAGTGATTTGCAGTTCAATCGCAGCGGCAGCGGTATATGTGTTGCTGGCGATGTAGCTTGCTTTGCCAAAGACTTCTGTTTTGAAATAGAAACGCTAGGTGAAAGCTAACACGGCCTTTTTTCCTGCGATTTTTTAGAGGGTGGGCAGTTCAGATAATAATTCTGCAACAGCCATGCGTAATCTTTCATTTCGAATGTTGGCTGGTAATGATTTTTCGGTAAAAATCTGTACCTTTGAGCGCCACATCATTTGCCGGGTGTTTTTATCTATAATGATCAGAGCCAGTGAGCCCCTATCCAACTGTACTTGATGACCACCGAGTCCTGCCGATAGTCCGACGATTCTGCCCAGGGATTCCTGTTTTTCATCTCCACCGATAGCCGCTATAGCATGCAGGTAGTAGCGGGTTTCTTTGCTGTCTTGGGCTACCTGGTAGCCTTTGCTGGACAGTTGGGAATTTAGCTCGTCTTCAACCCGCTTTACCCTGGCGGGTTCGAGCTTAGTGCTTTCTTCATGGTATATTCGCAGGTTTTCACTCCAGCTGACGATGGTTGGGCGGCCAGGGTTAAATTTCGGGTCTTTCACTGTAACTGATGTGAACTGCCTTAGTTCTGCGGGTAGTTGTTCCAATTCTGTTTTAAGCTGCTCGGCAGTTTCAGCAAATAGTGATGTAGAAAAAAACAGTGACAGAACGGGGCTGAGCAGTGCAAGTATCCATTTTTTCATCATGTTGATTAACCGTCGTTGTTGATAATAGTCATTGGAAAGGTATGTTTGAAGAATAAGGTGCTATGCTCTGGCATTGTAGAGTGTCGCGGTATAAAACGCATCATTAGATCGGCTATATTGTTATCTTTTTGTTGATGGCTTCTCGCTTGGTAATATAATGACAGTTTCGTGCCTGTTATAAGGAACGCCAAGCCCTTGTGCGATGTCGAAGCAAATATTTGGATATCAAAAAGTACCACAAGTAAGGATGAGGATAATGCCCAGGCAAAATGAAACCTATATACCTGAACCGAAACAATCCAAATTTGGTTTTTTGTCGCTCACCTTGAGCCTTGTTGCCCTGCAGATTGTCCCCGTCTATTTTCCTGAGACTCATGGTTTGTTATATCGGCTGATGTTGGTATTGATACTGTTACCCTCCCTTTACCTTGTTGTAAACAGTCGCAGGGAGTTGCTGTTTGGCATTGTATTGGCTATTCCTATAATCCTGACCGGTTGGTCAATGGAGATATTGGATGAAAACCTGCGCCTTTATATCAATAGTCTTTTGCATATTGTTTTTCTATCCTATATTTCCTGCTACCTGCTGGTTTATTTGTTTGAGAACAGTGATGTCACAAAAGACATGATTTTTGCTGCAATCTGCCTTTATTTTTTGCTGGGTCTAATTTGGAGCCTGATTTATTTTATGGTTGAACTGCATTTTCCCGGCTCTTTTAATATTACGGTTCCACCCAATATTCTGGATACCCGGTTATTGCTTGAAGAACTGGGTTATTATAGTTACGTGACCTTAACGACGCTTGGCTTTGGCGATATAACGCCAGAGTCTCGAATCGCCAGATCCTGGACGACTCTAGAGGCAATCGTAGGCCAACTTTATATCGCAGTGGTGATGGCACGGCTAGTTGGTCTGCATATATCCCGATCGCTAAGTAAGTAATTCAAGAAGGCCGGCGCCGCAGGTAAGGCCCAATACTGATATGACAAGGAGAACACTTTTGAAGCATCATCTTAGTCCATTGTTCATCGCTATTTTGTTGATTCTGACTGCCTGTGGAGATAAACCGCAGCAAGCAATGCCATTGGTGGAGGTGATCGTTGATGAAGTGGTCTCCGTACCCTATAAGCCAAAGCACAGTTTTGTTGGCCGGCTTGAGGCTCGCCAGGATGTGAGCATCATCGCAAAAGTAACGGGGTATCTTCGAGCGAGGCGTTTTCGCGAAGGGGAGCTCGTGGAAAAAGGCGAACTGCTTTATGAGATTGAAGCCGATCCCTTTGAAGCAGAACTGGCACAGGCGAAGGCTGATGTTGCCAGAGCAGAGGCTAACCGCAAGGTGGCGGAGCTGAATTATCAGCGTGGTAATACCCTGGTGGGTTCCGGCGCAATCTCCCAGTCACAAATGGATGATCTTAACGCCAAGCAGTTGGAGACCACTGCAGCTCTGGCATCGGCCCAAGCTAGTTTGATGAGTGCGCAAGTCAACCTTAACTATTCGACTATTCATGCGCCCTTTGCTGGGCGTATTGGCCGTAGTGAATTTGATGTCGGTGATTTGGTGGGGCCAGACTTTGGGGCGCTGACTACCTTGGTGAGTGTTGATCATATGCAGGCGACTTTTCAGGTCAGTGAGCGAATTTTGATGGAGGCAGAGCAGGATAGGGTCGTTGCCGCCGCCGAAGCTAAACTTGCCAATCGCGAAGCGAAAAAAGCGATTGTTTATGTAGAGCTGGCAAACAATACCCTTTATCCCCATCAGGGGGTTATTGATTTTGTCGCAAATCGCATTGATGAGAAAACCGGTACGATTGAGGTCAGGGCGTTAATTCCTAATCCAGAGGGTCGATTACGCCCGGGGCAATATGTACGTGTTGTGGTTGAAGTACCCGATGCCGCCAATGTGTTGATGATCCCTCAGTCTGCTGTGCAAGCAGATCAGAAAGGCCCTTATGTATTAATGGTTAGTCAGGATGGTTTGGTGCAGCGCCAGGATGTACAGTTTGATCAGCGGGTGGGTGAAAAAGTAGTGGTGATGTCCGGGCTGAAAAGTGGCGATCTGGTTATTGTGCGGGGAGTACAAAAGGCACGCCCCGGCCAGCATGTGAAGGTCAAAGTGATCTCAAGGGGCCCATCGGCTGATGGCACCGCTACCAACAAGGGAGCATAGCCATGTTTAGTGCTTTTTTTGTCAAACGTCCCAAGTTTGCCCTGGTGATTTCCCTGGTTCTATTGTTGATGGGGCTGATCTCAATTGCGACCATGCCGGTGGCAGAATTCCCCCCGATTGCGCCTCCCCAGATTATCGTGTCTGGTGTTTATGCCGGTGCCTCGGCGGAAGTGGTTGAGGATACCGTAGGTGCTCCCCTGGAAGAGGTGGTCAACGGGGTTGAGGGTATGATTTATATGTCCTCAAAAAGCTCCAATGATGGTAGTTATCGTTTGAGTGTCACTTTTGCGCCCGGAGCTGATGCTGATATGGCGCTGATTCGTGTGCAAAACAGGGTGGCTTTGGCAGAGCCTCGTTTGCCGCAAGAGGTGCGCAGCCAGGGTTTGAATATTGATAAGCAGTCACCTGATATCTTAATGATTGTCAGTTTTTACTCGCCGAATGAAACGCTCGATTACGCGTATATCTCTAACTATCTGAAAATAAATATTCAGAACTCGCTAAAAAGAATTCCCGGTATCGCCTCTGCCAACGTATTGGGTGCGGCCGATTACGCGATGCGTTTATGGTTGAATCCGGATCGCATGGCAAATTACGGTATCAGCTCCAGGGATATTCTTTCTGCTTTAAGGGAGCAAAATGTGCAGGTGGCGGCGGGAAAAATTGGCGCGCCACCGTATAAGGGGCGATTGCAGGCGGAATATACCTTACAAACAAAGGGGCGACTGGTTGACGAGAAAGAATTTCGCAACATCGTTCTACGGGCAAACCCGGACGGCTCTGCGGTTTATCTGCGTGACGTTGCCCGTGTAGAGTTGGGACAGGCAGACTATGCCATTGCCGGAGAGCTCAATAATAAGCCGGCGGCTAATCTTGCCCTCTATCTTTTACCGGATGCGAACTCGCTGGAAAGTGGCGAACAGGTAAAATCGGCGCTGGCGCAGTTGGAGAAGAATTTCCCCGAGGGCTTGGCTTATAAGGTTGGCTACGATACAACACGTTATGTTTCCGTGGCGATAAGGCAGGTGGTACAAAGTCTCTTTCAGGCGGTTTTGCTGGTGGTGTTGATTACCTTTATATTTTTGGGTAATTGGCGCATGACGTTGATTCCTGCGGTTGCTATTCCGGTATCTTTGGTCGCCGCTTTTACGGTGTTGTTGTTGGCTGGAATGACCATCAATACTGTGACGCTTTTTGCCTTGGTTCTGGCGATAGGCATTGTTGTTGATGACGCGATCCTGGTGATCGAAAATGTTGATCGTCATCTTATCGAGAATCCTTCAATGTCTGCTAGCGAGGCGACGCTGATTACTATGAAGGAAGTCTCCGGGCCGATCGTCGCAACGACATTGGTTTTGCTGGCAGTTTTTATCCCCGTGGCTCTTTTACCTGGAATTACTGGACAAATGTATCGCCAGTTTGCGGTAACTATTTGTGTGGCGGTGTGTTTTTCGACGCTTAACGCTTTAACCTTGAGCCCGGCTTTATGCTCCGTGTTATTAAAGGGTGGAAGCCGCCACGAGGCGGGCTGGTTTCGTATTTTTAATCGGGGTTTTAATAAAGTTCGCGATATTTATGGTGAGGGTGTTGCGTGGTTAATTCGTCGAGTTGCGGTGATGAGTTTATTGTTCGCGCTATTGCTGGGTGCAACGGTGCTGGGTTTTATCAATTCTCCCACGGGCTTTGTGCCCGCGGAAGACAAGGGCGCTTTGTTTGTAAATGTGCAGCTACCTGATGCGGCTTCATTGTCGCGCACTCAGGCGGCGATGAAAAAACTGGTGGTGATGGTTGAGCGCCTGCCGGGTGTTGAAAGTGTCACGGCTATTTCTGGTTATAGTATTTTAAGTGGTGCGGCCCAGAGCAATTCGGGGACCCTGTTTGTGGTGTTGGATCACTGGCAGGATCGTGAGGGTATGGAAAACAGTGTTTTTTCCCTCACCAAACGTATTAATGGCATGGCTTATATGATGCTGCCGGAAGCGCAGGTCTATGCGATTGCACCACCGGCTGTTCCGGGTATGGGGGTTGTTGGTGGTTTGGAGATGATTCTGGAGGATACTCTCTCGCGTCCCCACAGCGAGTTGTCGACGGTGATGAATGGCTTTCTTGCTGAGGCTAATCAGTTGCCTGAAATCGTTAATGCTTTTAGTACCTTTAGAGCGAATGTGCCTCAGTATTTTATTGATATAGACCGTCAGAAGGCTAAAAATCTTGGCGTGCCGCTGGATGAGATTTTTGCCACCTTGCAGGCTCAGCTTGGCTCGATGTATATCAATGATTTTAATAAGTTCGGTCAGACTTATCAGGTGATCATGCAGGCGGAACCTGAGTTTCGTGCTGATATGGATGATTTGGATACGCTCTATGTTCGCTCAAATAATGATGAAATGGTGCCGATATCAACTCTGGTAACCTATCGCCCTATTCTGGGTCCTGATGTTACCGAGCGTTATAATTTGTATCGTTCTGCGACGGTACGTGCGACTGCGAGTACTGGCTTTAGTAGTGGTGATGCCATCGCTGCGTTTGAAAAACTGGCAACAGATGTTTTGCCCGCTGGTTATCGTTATGAGTGGACGGGTATGACTTATCAGGAAATCGAAGCGGGTGATATGGCAGTCTATGCTTTTGCTTTGGCGCTGATTTTTATCTATTTGTTTTTGGTGGCGCAGTATGAGAGTTGGTCGATACCGCTGGCTATTATTCTGGTTGTGCCTCTTGCGATGTTGGGCGCTATTGGTCTAACCGTTGCTTTTGGTGCCAGTTTAAATTTGTATGCGCAGATCGGTATGGTGTTGTTGATTGGTTTGGCGGCAAAGAATGCTATTTTGATTGTTGAGTTTGCTAAAACTCTGCGAGAGGAGCAAGGTGAAACTATTGCTGATGCGGCCTATAAGGCGGCGAAGATTCGTTTTCGAGCGGTGAATATGACGGCGGCTTCTTTTGTGTTGGGAATATTGCCACTGGTTTTTGCCACTGGTGCGGGTATGTTTGGTCAGCGTTCGCTGGGTTTGACGGTATTGGGTGGGATGCTGGCGGTGTTGATTTTGGGAACACTTTTTATTCCGGCATTTTATTCTTTGGTGCAGGGTTTGCGCGAGTTTTTGAAGAAGAAACTGGGGTTGTCGGTTGTGGATGATCGGTCTTGAGGGTTTTACTAGATTGCTCTGGGAGTTGAATGAAAGTTGTGATAGTTGTTGGTGTCGGCCGATGGTGTATCAGGGATGCGCTTCTATGAGTTTCTTTACGCTGCGTGCGGCTGTTATTTTGGCGTTCACTCGTGAGAATACAAAAAGACGTATTCTCCTCCGTTCTCTTGATCCAAAATAACAGCCGTACTCGCTAAAACTCATAAGGCGCGCATCCCTGATACACCATCGGCCTGTGTGTTGTATTTGGTGTCCGTACGGAAACTTCTTATTCGTCTTTCCTGCGAAGGCAGGAATCCAGAGAATTCAAACAGGTTTTGGGTAGAAACCATTTAGGCTTCTGTGGGTGATTGTGACTATTTAAGCCGCCACTTCCAGGCCAAAATTTTGTCCTGATATCCAGGCTATTTTTCCCCTTACTGTGCCGGTAGTTGTAGATTTTATTTCGACATGCTTTCCAATAGAGGCAGTAAGTGGTTTGTTAACCTTTACACCAATACCGTCAGAAGTATTCACAATAACGCAGTCATAAACTGTACCGTCTACATTGATTACACCTGCAAGGTCTTGCAAGTGTTTTCTTACGCTTGTTCTTCTTTCGTCACCTGCTTGCTCAACGGCAGCGACTTCTCCAACATTTGTTTGATAGCTGGCATTCATAAAGCGCTCAAGTACCACCATTAATGCGGGGGCCAAAATAATATCGGCTAACAGAGCCATAATGATGGTAAAACCGGTCAAAATACCAAAGTTAATCAAATTAACCATTGAGGAGAACATGTAGATGAAAAAGCCCGAGGCAAGCACTGCCGAGGTGATAAAGAGTGCTTGCCCGGTTGTTGCCAGTGTTTTCCTTACGGCCTCTTTGGTATCACCGCATTGCTGATAATACCGACGAAAATTATGCATAAAATGGATGGTGTCATCTACCGCAAGGCCTAGCGCAATGCTACCTGTGAGCAGGGTAAATGCATCCATGGGAAAGCCGATCCAACCCATAATGCCCAGGGTGATTATGATGGGTGTCAGGTTGGGAATCATGCTGATAAGTCCTGCGCGGACACTGCCGATCAGAAGCATCATCAGAGGTGTAATGATCATTAGCGCAAGTAGGTAGGTTTTCGCCAAGCTATTCATCAGTACAATTAATGCACCGGTCATCATGGTCATAATGCCGGCATAAGAGACTTCGGCTTTGTCTCCCATGATTTCGCTAAATCTGTTTTTCAGTTGATTAAAATAGGGCTCGTAGACGACGGAATCACGAGCCGGCAGGATCATCGTAAATCTGGCTTTGCTGAATTGGGAATCGGTAAAATCTTCGAGGTCATCTGCACCACTATTTTCAAACAGTAGCAGCTCCTGGGCGATTAGCGCTGGATCCTGTGGGATAGCGTAATAATCCGGGTTATTTTCATTAAGGGCTTTATTGATTTCTTTGATGATATTATTTATTGAGTATGATTTGGTGGCTTGTACTTCTCCCACTTTAAGTTCGGCGGCAGCCTGGTGCATTTGCTCGAGCCGATTTAGTAGATCAGGATCCTTTATGCCATCCTCTTTTTTTGTATCTACTATGGTTTCAAGGTACATGGCACCGGAGAAATGTTTATCAACGTATTCAGTGCCAATTAACATCGGATCATCCGCTTTAAACCAGCGTATCGGATCATGAGAGAAAGTGATATTGCTGGCGCTGTATAGCGAGGCAATGATAATGACGGCGTATAGGGCAACTACTTTTCTCGCGTGGGTGGTGGAAAAATTGCCACACCAGAGGAGGAAGGATTTACTCCAGTCTTGCTTGTCGTTCTGCTTGTCAGTGTCCAGTTTAAGTTTGACTGGAAAAACAGCGATTAAGGCTGGGAGTAATACCAGTGAAAAGATCAGCGCATTGAGTACGCCGATGGTGGTGATAATGCCAAAATCGGCGACATAGGCTACCTCGGCGGTAGTAAAGGAGATGATCCCTCCCGCCGTTGTCAGGCCTGTCATCACCACCGGCAGGCCTGAGTGCCCCAGCGCGTAAATCAGTGCCTCTCTTTTATCCATGCCTTTTTGTATGCCCTGAAAGAAGATGGCCAGTAAGTGAACGGAGTTACCGACACCCACCGCTAACAGGAAGGAGGGCATACTTTGCCCGATGGGCGTAATGGCAATGTTTATTAGGGTCATGACTCCTAATGTACAGATCAGGGAAAGAAGGGCGATGGTGAGTGGTAAAAAAATGGTTGATATACGCCGAAACAGTATTGCTAGAAAAAATGCGATACAAAGAATGGAGAGGCCGGTGAATTTTGCCATGTCCGCGGCCATCAGAACCATGATTCTATGCGTCATGGAGGGAGAGCCGGCAAAATGGATTTCGATCTCCGGGGTGTCGTAGCGTTCAATAATTTTCTCAACGGCCATAATGAATTCGGAATTTTCGTCTCCGCTGAGAAAGGGTTGCGCTTGTTCTGATTCGGCCAAGGTGCCGGCATTCTCCATGCTCAGAGTATCGAATTCATCGTCAAATCCACTGAGTACATCTTCGTTGTCTGCTGCAATGGATGAATAGGTTTCTGTGGTAATAGCGATTGTCGTTTTGCTGCCATCCTCGGAGATAAGCATGCCGCGATACAGGGGGTTGCTCATTACTTTTTGTCGTAATTGCTGCAGCTCTTCTTCGGTTTGTGGAAATGTTTCCAGTAGCTCGCCGACGATCAACTGATCGCCCTCGCCGAAGGTTTGTCGAGCATTGATTAGGCTGGTGACCTCTTTGGCATGGGGTGCGTTTTCCAGCTCTTGATGAAGTTGTTTAAGGGTGTTGAGAAACTCCAGAGAGAACAGCTCTTTGGGGGCGAGGGTGATGACCATTTTCTCATCACGGCCAAACTGGTGGCGAAACTCGCTATAAGCGATTCTGGCGGGGTGGGTTTCTTTGAGAAAACCCTCGGTGGAGGTCTCAATTTTAATATATTGCACCTGCCAACCTAGCAATCCGACGAGGCCTGACATAAGCAGGATAATTAACCAGGCATGACGATAGGAGAAATCACCCCACCAGCTGAATTGATCATCAACTTGTTTACGTATCTTGCCAGTTTTAAAGCGATGGATAAGGTGACGAATAGGGGATCTATCTAGCCGATTGCTTTTCTGGTCTGCTTCAGTCATTGGCATCTATCCCATTAAGTATTGGCTTATTTATTATGGTGTTGGGTTGTAGGATTATAACCATAAACTGTATCACCTTTTTATTTAGATCAATAATTAAACCCTATTAATATTCTGCTTTTATAGGGTTTTCTTTAGAAAAGTACAAAGATGCTATTTCTGCTATTTTTTATTGATATTCCCTCGGGGGAGATGAGCAGACAGCGAAAAATCATCCACTGTAGTGCCCAGTGTATTTCCTTCGGCTGTATTGCAATATTGACTGGTCCGAAAATGATGCTTTTTGTAGGGAAACAGGGGCAGTTTGTAGAGAAATGCGGGCGGGAATTACTAGGAATTGTAGGCTTTAGCTTCTGTAAATCAGGATCTGCATAGCGTATTCGCAAGGAATACGCTATGCAGAAAGAACTATAAAAGGGCTCTAATAAATACTCCTTTGCGCTTAGTGCGTCGCACTAGCATTAATATCAAGGCTTCCTCCGTTTACAATAGTATCGTGATTAAGAAACAGGTTGCTGGAAGCGGCACCGTTATTGACAGATACCTGCTGAAAATAAATTTCATTGGTTGCGCTTCTTTGCACATTGATTACAAATTTATTGTCGACAGCCGTCGGATAAAACGCTGGCTGTAGGGCGATTTCAATGCGATCAAACAAAGGGCTTCCCAAGCTGTAGCGACCACTGACCGGGTTGTCAGGATAGAGGCCCATTGCAGAGAAAACATACCAGGCGGACAGTGCTCCGGCGTCATCATTGCCGGGAATACCATTGGTTGCAGTAGTGAAATTGCTCGCCATCAAGCCTTGGACAATTTCTTGCGTGCGCCATTCTTCTCCCGAGAAATAGCTAAACAAATACGGGTAGGCAATATCGGGTTCGTTCCAAATCGCAAATTGCCCATTGTTGAATATGGTATTTAAATTTTGGAGAAAGTTCGCATCCCCGCCGTGCAAGGCAGCAAGCCCCTGAATATCATGGGGAACAAAGAAGGCATAGTTCCATGCCGAACCTTCAACATAACCAGGGCCGCCGCCATTTTTCCAAGGGCTTGAGCCTCTGGTGGCGAAAGCATCAAAGGGGGTATAGAAGTTACCGTCGGCATTTTTAGGGCGCAGCAAACCGGTATTGGCATCATAAAAGTGAGCGTAGGCATCTGCATGTGCTGAAAAAGTAGCTGCATCTGCGGTGTTACCCAAGGCGTTGGCCATTTGCGAAATCGACCAATCTGCATAGCTGTATTCCAGCGTAGTGGAGACTGGTCCCCAGACGGTGCAGGGAAAAAATGCTAAATGACAATTAGCGGCGTCTTCCATCGGGATATAACCCAGATTCTGATAATTGCTATTTCCGGGTCTGTGAGCGACGGCATTTTTCATACCATTGTATAGCGTAGTAACGTCATACCCAGTGGTTAAACCTTTAAGGTAGGAGTCAGCAACAACGATAGATGCGGGGGAACCGACCATTACATCAACCGCTGATCCGGCTAGCGACCACTGTGGAGGAATACCACCGTTTTGCGTGGTTTTATCGGCGAGTGATTGCAGCATATCAACTTGTCGTTCAGGATACACCAGTGTCAGTAGGGGGTGTACTGTACGATAGCTATCCCATAGAGAAAACACATCGTAGTGGGTGTAGTTGTTGGCGGTCGCAGTTGTACCATTCATAGCGCGGTATTGACCGTTAACATCACTAAACACGCTGGGGTGTAACAAGCTATGGTAAAGCGCCGTGTAGAAAGTGGTTTTTTGATTGTCGAGCTGTGGATTAGCGGCATTTCCGGAAACATTCAGGCGAGACAGGTTTTGATCCCACTCGTTAACGGTAGCGGCCAGCACCTGTGAAAAGTCTTGAGAGCCGAGCTCCTGATTAAGATTCTGGCGAGCGTTAGCCGCACTCACATAGGAAATGCCTACAGCTACCTCTACGCTAGCCTCAGTGGAAGAATCAAAGCTGAAGTAGGCGCCCACATTGCCAGTTCTCTGCGTGGTTGTAGACGACACGCTAGTGCCTGACCACGTTCCGTTTTCCACCGCAGGCCGATTAAATCGTGCGACAAAATAGATTTTTTGTGAGTTATTTTCGTTACAAAATTTACCCGTCTGAGACCAGCCTTCCACTTCTGTATTGGAGATAATAGAAACGTGGCCGTTAGGGTTCTCCCAGCTCAAATTATTTGCAGCATCAATCAGAACATTATTATCGGTACCTGTTAAAGGAAAGGTAAACCGGTTAACGCCGACTCGGGTTGTTGCGGTAGCCTCGGCTCGCACGCCAGAATCCAATAGATCAACACCATAATATCCAGCATGGGCAGTCTCATTAGCATAGAATGACTGCCTGTCGGCGGCTTTGGGTTTTATTGCACCGACAGTTGCCATGATGACGGGAGCACCGAGATCGGGACAACCCGTACCACTTAAATGGGTGTAACCAAAGCCATTAATTGATGAGCAGCGATTACCATCTTTATAACCCGAAGCAAAAATAGGGTTACCATTATCTGTTGCGGTTAAAGACTCTAATGCACTGGTGACTTTATTGTGCGGGCTAACGGATACCATGCCCCAAGGTGCAACGGCGCCAGGAAAGGTATTGCCAGCATTGTGCCCCACTGCTGCAGAGCCAATAAATGGGTCGACATATTGAGCAGAAGTTGTATTAAACGTACCGCTTACATCAAAAGACGTTCGATTTGTTGATGTTTTGCAGGCCGCGCCCGTAGGAGGAGGTGCGACACATCCCGATACCACAAGTATCAGGCCAGCTGCAGTGACAGTAGAGAAGAAGTTTTTCCTATAAAGCGTATACGACATAATGCCATACCTCCGGTTTATATTTATTATTGGGGGGTTGATAGTGGCCTTTATAGACTAGATATAAGCTAAGGTCAAGATATACTGGGATACTGGGATACTGGGATACTGATTTTTCTAATGTAAAGTGGGGCTGAAATAGCGATTGATGTCTATTATGATCAGCGGATGAATGTCCTTCAGCGTCCATCATCATATTGATTTTATCCGACAATCGTTCCATCGCCTTGGCACAACGCTTTCAGCGCTGAGCGGAATGCCAAACAATTCAGTAAAGTGGTTTTGAATGCGCTCATGCCCATACTTTCAGGGGGGAGAGCGAAACAGGGGAAGATATTTATGATTGTTGTTCGCAGTAATTTTCCAGCACTTGCGCCAGAGCTTCCAGTTCCTTCTTGAAGGTGTAATCGGAGCCATATTGAAGCAGGTTTGTTTCAAGTCCATGTAAGGTAGCGAGAAAAATACCAGATAGAAATTTGGCGAGCTCTTTATCGCCAGTAGCGCAATAGAGGGCCCTTCGCGCCAATTGGGTTTGTTTTTTATTTAGCGCCAGCATGTAAAGATCTTTTTCCGGGATATTGCGCCACTGACTACGGTTATTAATAACTATTTCGGTTGCTGCTCGTGCCAGCGGTGAAGAATAAATATTCCATGCACCATTGATGAGATTTCGCCAGCGCTCGGTCTGTGTGTC
>JAUXDF010000134.1 GCA_030618505.1 Spongiibacteraceae bacterium
TCAAGCTCTGCGGTATCTGAAGGTTTTAGTTTAAAAAACCAGCCATCCACGTAGGCATCGGCATTAACTGTTTCTGGTGCCTCTTCCAACACCTCATTAATCGCCAGTACTTCACCCGATACCGGCGCATAGATATCCGAGGCAGCCTTAACAGACTCAACCACTCCAGCCTCTTCACCCGCTGCCAGCACTGCACCTACCTCTGGCAACTCAACAAAAACTACATCACCCAAAGCACTTTGGGCATGATCGCTAATGCCCACAGTGATCACACCGTCCTCATCCAAAAGCGCCCATTCGTGCGTGGCGGCGTATTTAAGTTCAGATGGCAGATTACTCATTTCAGATCCTTTTTGGGTTTTAATAGGCGATTGTACGCCCGAATAACATTACAAAGAGCGCATTTTACCTGCCATCGCGCTAAAAACAAACAGCAACAACATTTAGGCGCGGGATCGGGCTTATTGCTGATTTGCCGAGCGGCGAATCAGCACCACCACAGGCACCAAACCGACCAGTATCAGGGTCAGTGCCGGCAGCGCTGCACGCTCCCATTCCCCCTCCGATGTCATCTCATAGATACGTACTGCCAGGGTGTCCCAGCCAAAGGGGCGCATCAACAGGGTGGCTGGCATCTCCTTCATTACATCAACAAAGACCAACAAGGCCGCCGTTAGCAAGCCAGGGCGTATCATCGGAATATAAACACGGTAAATAATCCGCCATTGACTGGCTCCCAAGCTGCGCGCCGCTTCCGGAATAGAGGGTTTAATGCGTGAAAAACTTGATTCCAGCGGCCCCACTGCAACGGTTAAAAATCGCACCGTATAGGCAATCAGCAAGGCAAATACACTGCCCAGCAAGATCTGCTGCGGGGGTAAACCCAAAGCGGGCAACAAGGGCTGTATCCATTGCTCAAAATAACCCAGTGGTAAAACCACGCCCACCGCCAGCACTGAGCCTGGCAGGGCATAACCGAGATTGGAGATAAATAAACTGCCTCTCAGTAGCGGGGAATCATGTTGTTTTTTAGCATAACTCAATAACAGCGCCAGACTGACCGTAATCAAGACGGCACTGCTGGCAAGTACGATGGTGTGCCAGAACAGAGAGATAAAACCCTGATCAAAATCTTCAAAGCCTGTAGCAAGCAACCAGGATATTAGTTGAACAAGAGGGATCACGAAGGTAGTCGACAGCACCAGGCAACAAAATACGCTACAGAGCCAAGCACGCCAACCCTTCAGCTGAAAACGATGCTGTTTTCTTCTGCGAGTATTTTGCTCCAGCCGCCCTCGGCCCCGCGCTTGGCGCTCGGCAAATAGTGCCAGAGTGACAAATAACAATAATAACGAAGCCAGCTGAGCTGCCGCCTGCAGGTTAAAAAAATCAAACCAGGCTTTATAGATTGCGGTGGTAAAGGTGTCATAATTAAATACCGCGACGGCGCCAAAATCAGCCAATGTTTCCATCAAGGCCAGCGAAGTGCCGGCAACAATCGCCGGTCGCGCCATCGGCAGGGCAATCTTAAAAAATGCCCCTTTGGGGCCAACACCCAGACTGCGGGCGGCCTCAATCACATCACTACCCTGACCTAAAAAAGCACTACGCGCGAGCATATAAACATAGGGATAAAGCACGGAGGTTAAGACCAGAATAACCAGGGTATGACCACGTACATCTTTAATCGCAATCGCCCCACCGGTCATTTCACGCAGGGCAGTCTGCACCGGGCCGGCATACTCGAGTAAACCCAGGGCAACAAACGCCAGCACATAGGCCGGCATCGCCAGGGGCAACATTAGCGCCCAGTCCAGCCAACGGCGGCCGGGAAACTCACACATCGCGGTTAACCAGGACAGCGAAACCCCCAGAATCACCACCCCGCAGCCAACCCCAAGCAACAAAATCAGCGTATTGCCCAGCAAAGTGCCTAGCTGCGTTTCGATCAGGTGTTTCCAGAGTTCGGTTTGATCCGAGCTCCAACTAAAGACAATGACCAGAATCGGCATCAACACCAATGCCGCAACCAAAATCGCCAACGCCGTCCAGCCATGATGGCGACGCAACTTGGCAGCCGAGGGTAAAGATGGATTTAATGACTGAGTCAAAACACACCGACCTGTAGCCGTGATTGAGCCTGCGAAATCAAGGGGGTTGAGAGCAACCATTCCCGGATTTCACAGGCTCTATCCAGGCTATTTTTCTCTAGTAAGGTGCGCTATTAACGATAGCCCATCCGGTCAATCAACTTAACCGCTTCCACCTGATTTTCTGCTACCGTAGCCAGTGCAACTGGGTCGGCTTTAAACTCACCCCAGGCCAACACTTCCGCGCTTGCAGGCACCTTTTTATTAACCGGATATTCCTGATTTAGGGAGGCTAACAAACCCTGGGCTTTTTCATCGCTGAGCCACTCCAGTAGCTTCTGCGCCTGCTCGGGATGTTTGGCATGACGGGTGACACCACCGCCGGAGATATTGATATGTACACCATGATCCTGCTGATTTGGCCAAAACAAGGCCAGTGGTAAGTTGGCGTCCTGCTTTTGTAGTCGGCCAAAATAGTAAGTGTTTACTATTGTCACATCACACAAACCAGAGACAACAGCCTGCATCGCTTTGGTATCATTGGAAAAGGGAGATGTCGCCAGATTGGCCACCCAGCCACTAATCACTTGTTCAGTCTGCGTTTTACCCAGGTTTGCCAACAAGCTGGCAACCAGGGATTGGTTATAGACTTTTTTAGAGGTGCGCAGACAAAGGCGGTCTTTCCATTTCTTGTCAGCCAGATCTTCATAGCTCAGCAACTGCTCGGGTTTAATCCGCTCGGTGGAGTAAACCAATGTACGGGCGCGAACGGTTAATCCGAACCAGCAGTTTTCAGGATCACGCAAATTGGCAGGCACATTTTCACTTAAGGTGCTGGAGCTAATCTCACGCAAAACACCCTGATTAGCCGCATGCCAAAGATTGCCAACATCAACCGTCAACAGCATATCCGCCTGGGTACTAACACCCTCACTTTTCAAGCGCGTTAACAAAGGCCCGGCCTTATCGGTGATATAGCGGATTTTAACCCCGGTTTCCTCGGTGTACTGATCAAACAAAGGCTTGATCAAATGTTCTTTGCGGGCAGAATAAACCACCAGCTCAGCATTTTCGGCCGCTTGCAGCTGCTCGCCGGCTAAACTTGTAAATGCCAGTACAAAACTCCAGCAACAGGACAGGGAAAAAACTCTCAAGCACTTTTGAGTGAAACCGCTCATCTCAACTCCCACAAATTTGTTATATCAAAAAAAGCATAAATGATAATCATTGTCATTAACAAGCTCAAGACATTACTTGTGGTTTATGCCTGTTGTAGAGAAATAACACCAAGATTTGCAGGGAAGCTGAGATAGATCAAAGCTTGGCAAAGGAAGAAAGCGGCATCCGCCAGCAATGATCACCAGATCATAATGTTGCCACGTCGCGGGCATAATTAGTGCCCATCCAGAAACTGGTAGCTTTCGAAAATCAGGTCCGGTCATAGCCAACGAAAATCTAGCTCCTAGGCCTTTTCAAGGCCTTTAAGTCGCAAGATTTGCGTTGACCATGACCTCTTTGTTTAATTTCTGGATGGGCACTAATTATCGAACTACTTTTTTCGATCGCATCTGTTTTTCAATAGCCGCTACTGTTTTTGGCGCATCTTCGGTCAGCACTTCATGGCCCTTGCGGGTAACAACGATATTGTCTTCAATACGAATACCAATACCACGCCATTTTTTGGCGACCTTTTTATTATCCGCCGCCACGTAAATACCCGGCTCTATCGTTAACACCATGCCAACTTCGAGCACTCGCCATTCGTCACCAACTTTATAATCACCAACATCGTGAACATCCATGCCTAGCCAGTGACCGGCGCGATGCATGTAAAACTCTTTATAGCTCTCTTTTTCAATCAGCTCCTCAAGCTCGCCTTTTAACAAACCCAGCTTCAGCAAACCCTCACAAATCACCTTAACGGTCATATCGTGGGGCTGATTCCAGTGATTACCCGGTCTGATTTCAGCAATCGCCGCCAGCTGGGCTTTTAACACCAACTGATACAAGGCCTTTTGCTCGGTATTAAATTTGCCATTAACGGGGAAGGTGCGGGTAATGTCGGCACCGTAATAATCCAGTTCGCAACCGGCATCAACCAAAACCAGATCACCGCCCTTGAGCAAGTCGGCATTTTCTGTGTAATGTAAAATGCAGCCGTTTTTGCCACCACCAACAATACTGTTATAGGCAGGCTGTCGAGCGCCAGCACGCATAAACTCGTGGATATACTCCGCTTCCAGCTGATACTCGTGGATATCCGCCTGACAAAACTGCATTGCCCGCCGGTGGGCACGACAGGAAATTTTTGCTGCCTCGCGCATCACTTTGAGCTCAGCGGCACTTTTGAATAAGCGCATATCGTGCAGGATATGGTCCAGGTCAACAAACTCCCCGGGAGGATGGGCGCCGGAGCGCACCTTGCCGCGAATCACATTCACCCAGCTCATCACCTTTTGGTCAAACTCGGCATGGCGACCCATGGCGTAATAGACTCGTTCACGCCCCTCCAGCAGTCCCGGCAAAATATCATCAATATCTCCGATCGGGAACGCATCGTTGGTACCATAACTTTTGCAAAGCCCCTCGGGGCCAGCACGATAACCGTTCCAAAGTTCCATCTTCGGATCCCTTTCGCGGCAAAACATCACATACTCACCGTGTTCGCGACCCGGTAGCAAGATCAACACCGCATCGGCTTCATCAAAGCCGGTCAGATAATAAAAATCACTGTCCTGGCGAAAAGCATATTCGACATCACGGTTGCGGATAATCTCTTTGGCAGAGGGCACAATCGCAATGCTGTCGGGCTCCATATGTTCCATCAACCATTGGCGACGGCGGGCAAATTCTTTTTTACTGATCCGGGTCATAGTGAGGTATTGACACCTTAGTGGTGAATAAACAAATTGAAAAATTTAACCTAGAAAGCTCAGTTGGGCGCGAAAAAGATGTGCAAGCTCTTGGTGTGCATAGGGAATTTGAAAAAGTCGTGGTCACCTTATTGGTGATGAGAGATTTTTCAAATTTTCTAGGTGCGCCAAGAGCTTGTGCATACTTTCGTGATCCAACTGAGTTTTCTAGGTTTAATGCAGCGGTTTATCAAATAGCTGCTGTGGTGATGTCGCCACTGCCACTTTGGAATTTTCCTCAACGACACCACACTCCAAATAGATATTCAGCGCCAGTAGACGAACATATTCAACGATGGCGATGTAGTCGTTTTCGCTTTCCTCATCGGGTTCTTCATCGGCATCGGCACCCGCTTTGGTAATATCCGCCAGATCTTTCAAGGCATCACTAACCACCGGGGGTAGTTGCCGCGCCGTCGAGGGTCGTTCCACCAAAGCAAAGCCCGCCAGAAAACCCTCACACCAATGACCAATTGCGCGAATACGACCGGCCAGCTCTTCGTCATCGTCAGGCAGTAGCGGGTAGAAAATATTATCCGCATCTTCAAGCTGAGCATAGGTCACCTGATAGATCTCGACCAGCTCACGCTGCGCCGCCGCCCCTGGCTGTTGGCTGGAATCGATAAACTCCATCGCCTTGGCAATCCAGACTTCCGGCCCCATACGCAAACCCGCACACAGTTGGCCGGTAAGCATACCGTGCAACTCTGCCGGCGGATTCTGGCTACCCAGCTCCACAAACAGGTCACAGATATCATCAAAATACAGTTTTAACTCGGGATCGTTCATTTGCTATCTTGCCGCCTTAATTAACTCAGCCTGTTTATGACAGGATCGCCTAATGTGTGCAGGAAAGTACAATCCCCTGACATAAAGCTGAATCCAAGTGTTAAATTCTACCAAAAACTCCAGAAAACACTATCTATATACCAGCAAGGAGCCGGGAGAAGGAAGGGGCAATCAATGGCCCGACATTACATGGAAGGGCAGCTTGAGGCAGTGAATCCCAAGCCACATTAAATTCCATTAAACCGTTTTTAGACAAAAACGAGCTCGGCCGCTATTTACGCGGCGGTTTAACAATAAAATGCTCTCGATAATAGACCAACTCGGCAATGGACTCTTTAACATCATCCAACGCCAAATGGTTAGCCTTCTTCTTAAAGCCTTTTAAAATTTCCGGATTCCAGCGCGATGCCAGCTCCTTCAATGAACTGACATCAAGATTACGATAGTGAAAGTAGTCCTCGAGCTGAGGCATATGGCGGGCCAGAAAACGACGATCCTGGCAGATGCTATTACCACACATCGGGGACGCACCACGATCAACATGCTGGCGAAGAAATTCCAGCGTGCGCTTTTCAGCCTGCTGCTCGGTAATTTTGGAGCTACGCACACGATCAACCAGCCCGGATTTACCGTGCTGGGTGGTATTCCATTCATCCATGCCGCCCATCACCGCATCGGACTGATGAATCGCCAGTTCCGGGCCGATAGCCAGCGGATTAAGCTCGGAATCTGTTATCATCGTAGCGATCTCTATAATGAGATCATTTTCGGTATCCAGACCGGTCATTTCCAAATCGATCCAGATTAGGTTATGTTCTCGTGCCATATATCCATCTCTGAGCATAGTATTGAATCATGATTGTAGCAGATCACCCGGCGCATGAGTAAACGTCGCCTGACTCGCCAGCAACAGTGGCGTATAAAAAAAATTCAGGACGAACGTGCTGAACGCGCCAACAAACGTGACGAGGCCGCCGATAAAGCCATCCAGGAAGGCGATCTTGGCCCGGAGCAACGTGGACTGCTTATCTCCCACTTTGGCACCCAGGTCGATGTCGAAGCGCTTGAAGGAGAGCAACAAGGGGAAATTCAACGTTGCCATATCCGCGCCAACCTTGATGCATTAGTCACGGGTGATGAGGTTATCTGGCGCCCGGGCAAACCCACCGGTGTTATTGTTGCCAACCAGCCGCGACGATCACTACTGGTTCGCCCCGACAGCCAGGGGCAGATAAAACCGGTGGCCAGCAACATCGACCTGATTGTTATCGTCATCGCCTGTGAACCCAGACCCCACGCCAATCTGATTGATCGTTACCTGGTGGCGGCGGAAAATGTCGGTATTACACCAATGCTTCTGCTGAATAAGACTGATCTGCTCAATGACGACAATCAGGCAGCGATTGAAGAGTTGCTGCATATCTACCCGACACTGAATTACCCGGTGGTGCGTGCCTCCACCAAAACCTTGCACGGCCTTGATGAACTCAAAACACTGCTGGCAGACCATACCAGTGTTTTTGTTGGCCAGTCCGGTGTGGGAAAATCATCGCTGATCAATGCCCTGCTGCCGGGTTGTGATATCAAGGTCGGCGAACTGTCAGCGGCGATGGGCAAGGGCAAGCACACCACCACCACCGCGCGCCTGTTTCACTTCCCTGATGGCGGCGATCTGATTGACTCCCCCGGTATCCGTGAGTTCAGCTTATGGCATATGGATCAACAACAGCTGCTGGATGGTTTTATCGAATTTCGACCCCATATAGGCTATTGCCGTTTTCGTGATTGCAAACACGATCGCGAGCCCGGTTGTGCCATCCTTGCGGCTCTCGATAGTGGAGAGATCAGCGAACGGCGCATGAACAGCTTTCGCCATATTGTTAGCTCACTGGATCAATGAGCCATTAATCAAAACAGCCGATAAAAGAAGCACTGACAGTCAAATTATCATTCAGTACAATGCCTCTTCTTTGATTTACAAGCAGATAGCCTAAATGAAGACAACATCCACCGATTTACCGCTCCTGCTCAGCACTGAACAGCTCGCC
>JAUXDF010000439.1 GCA_030618505.1 Spongiibacteraceae bacterium
GCCTTAACAAACTCGGCGGCTTCAAAGGGGCGCAGGTCATCGATTTGTTCCCCGACACCAATATAGCGAATAGGCAGTGACAGTTGTTTGCTGACCGCACAGATCATCCCACCCTTGGCGGTGCCATCTAGCTTGGTCAACGTGATGCCACTAACACCCACCGCATCCTGAAAATGCTTGGCCTGTGCCAAGGCGTTTTGCCCAGTGCCTGCATCCAACACCAGCATCACTTCATGGGGAGCCGTTTCATCCAGCTTGCCCATCACCCGCACCACCTTTTTTAACTCCTCCATCAAATGTTCCTTGTTATGGAGTCGCCCGGCGGTATCGGCAATCAGTACATCAATATTACGTGACTGCGCCGCCTGCACCGCATCAAAAAGTACTGAAGCACTATCGGCACCGGTATGCTGGGCAATCACCGGCACGTTATTACGTTCCCCCCAAACCTGCAGCTGCTCAACGGCGGCGGCACGAAAGGTATCACCAGCGGCCAGCATTACCGACTTGCCCTCACGCTGATAACGCTTGGCCAATTTACCAATGGTAGTCGTTTTACCAACGCCATTTACACCTACCATTAAAATCACATAGGGCGATTTACTGCTATCAATCACTAGCGGATTTTCGGCGGGCTGGAGGATTTTTGCCAGCTCATCCTGCAAAGCCTTGTAAAGTGCTCTAACATTAGCCAGCTCGTTACGGCCAATCTGTGCAGTTAGGCTGCTGATTACCTGCCGGGTGGCTTCCATGCCAATATCGGAAACAATCAGCTGTGTTTCTATCTCCTCCAGCAGGTCATCATCAATTTCCTTTTCGCCGAGAAACAGGAAACCCAGACCATCACTTAAACCACTGCTAGTGCGACTTAAACCTTTTTTGAGACGAGAGAAAAGCCCATCTCCTTCCTCGCCTGCGGTTTTTTTTGCCTCCTTTGCCTGCTCTTTGGCCAGACGTTCGGCTTCTCTGGCCTGCTCGCGGGCCAGTATTTCCTCTTCCCGAGCCTTGAGTGCCGCCTGCCTTTCGGCCTCTTTTTCGGCTCGCTCTTTGGCTCTGGCTTCATCGACCAAACGATCAGTCGCTTCCTTTTCTATACGTTTAACATCTCGCACCTCACGACGGCGGGCGAAAAAACCTTTTTTCTCTTCGACAGCACCGCTATTATTGTCGCTGGAACTGTTATCTTTCTGGTCGTTATCTGAGTTCATTGATCGCTACGAATGGTTTACAAATAGTTGAGGGGCTAAAAGCCCAACATCCTACCATTACTGACTCTACAAAGCAGTTTTTACCCACGCTATGAAAAATCCCACTAACAGACACAAGCCCGCAAAATCCGTTGGCGAGCTGCGCATTATCGGCGGCCAATGGCGCGGCAGAAAGCTCAGCTTTGCCGACCTTAACGGCCTGCGCCCCAGCGGTGATCGCATTCGTGAAACCCTGTTTAACTGGCTCGCGCCCTATTTACCTGGCACCACTTGTCTCGATCTGTTTGCCGGTAGCGGCGCACTGGGCTTTGAAGCACTATCGCGCGGTGCCGCCCAGCTCTATTTTGTCGACAGCGCAGCGCAGGTTATCCAGCAACTACAACAACATCGCCAGACCCTTAACTGCAGCAATGCCGACATCATTCAGGCAGATGGCCTAAGCTGGCTAAAAAATCATTCCACAAAGTCAAATGGCGGTTTTGATATCGTTTTTTTAGATCCGCCTTTTGCTGATGATAAGCTCGCCGAGTGTTTTGAGCTGCTGCAACTGCCCGGCATACTCAAGCCCTCGGCATTGATTTATTTTGAAGCAAGTCGCGATAGCATCTTGCCTGCGCTGGCAGATTCATGGACGCTGCACCGGCATAAAAAAACTGGCCAGATTCAATATGGGCTAATTAGTGTCCATCCAGAAACTGGTGGTTTTCGATAATTAAGTCCGGTCATGGCCAACACCAATCTAGCTCCTGGGCCTTTTCAAGGCCTTTAAGTCGCAAGATTGGTGTTGGCCATGACCTCTTTGTTTGATTTCTGGATGGGCACTAATTAGCACCGAATGATCACGGCTATAAAAATTCCTTCGTACAATTTACGGTCAACTATTTGTGCCCTCCACTGAAATTGGGTACCATGCTCCGGCTCATCCAGAGAGTTTTATGTCATGAAAACCATTATTTATCCCGGCACTTTTGATCCTTTTACCCATGGTCATATTAACCTAGTCGAACGCGCTGCCGCGCTTTTTGACAAAGTGATTATCGCCATTGCCCACAGCAAGAAAAAAACGCCCTTGTTCAGTTTTGATGAGCGTGTGGAGCTGGCCTATAGCTCACTGGAGCATGTCAGCAATATTGAAGTCTGCGGTTTCTCCAGCCTGATTGTTAACCTGGCCGAGGAACACAATGCCGTTGCCGTATTACGCGGCGTGCGCTGCATGACAGATTTTGATTATGAGCTGCAGATGGCGGGCATGAACAGCGCCATGAAACCTCAATTTGAAACGGTATTTCTCACCCCGGCTAACAATCTGGCGTTTATTTCCTCCACTCTGGTAAGGGAAATTGCCTCAATGAAAGGAGATGTGGAGCAATTTGTACACCCTAGTGTTAACCAGGCTTTGAAGGCTCGATTTTCGGGCTGAATGAATTTTGCGTCACTTACCCTACAATTCACCAGCACCTCACCAACAGGATAATTTAGTAGTTACCATGTCCCTTATAATCACCGAAGAATGTATCAATTGCGATGTTTGCGAACCCGAATGCCCCAATGAAGCCATCACCGCCGGTGATGACATCTATATTATTGATCCCAACAAATGTACCGAATGTGTTGGCCACTTTGATGAGCCACAATGTCAGCAAGTCTGCCCGATCGACTGCATTCCTGCTGACCCTGACCGCAAAGAATCACAGGAG
>JAUXDF010000222.1 GCA_030618505.1 Spongiibacteraceae bacterium
GGAGCCTCCGTGAAGGGGACGCTTTGCTTGTTTTTTGTAACTATTCAGCAAAGGCTCATAGTTCGTCATTCCGGCAGTCTTTTAGCCGGAATCCAGTTTGCAGGACTCTGGATCCCCGACAAAACACTTCGGGGATGACGAAAATGGTGGGCTCAGAGTGGAATGGCGCTTAGTTAAGCCGGATCACGGCTTTTAGCTCCTTCTCCCTGGGGAGCACCCTAACAACGGGCATATATAAAGGCTGGGATGAGGGAAGCGGCGAAACCGCTAATTAGTGCCTAACCAGAAACCGGAAGTTTTCGAAAACTAAGTCCGCTCCTGGCCAACGCAAATCTTGCGACTTAAAGGCCTTGAAAAGGCCTAGGAGCTAGATTTGCGTTGGCTAGGAGCGGACTTAGTTTTCGAAAACTTCCGGTTTCTGGTTAGGCACTAGCTAGCTGTTTGGTGCTTGTCTCACGCAACTGATATTAACGAGGCCGTAGAATAAACTCCAGCCCCCCTTTTATCAGTTTTCGCTGCCGGCATCTTCAAAACTATCCAGCTCATCGATCAAACTGATTGCTGCACCAACAAAATCGGAATCGGTAATAATCCCCACAACACAGCCATTTTCCTCAACGGGCAAACAACCAATCTTTGTATTCTGCAATATCAAACCCGCCCCCTTTAAACTATCTTCCGGACTCACACTTTTGATTTTTGCCGACATAATATCCGCGATACGGGTTGTCGTTTCAGCAGCTTGCCTTGCCTCCCCGCTTGATGTCTGCAGGCTTGAGGACTCGGCTTTCAACAAATCACGCTGAGTGACTACGCCAACCAATTTATTATCACCATCAACAACAGGGATATGCCGAAAATGATGCTCATCCATTATCTGACGTGCATCCGACACCATTTCATGATCCGAAATAGTGATTACACTGCTCGTCATAATTTCTTTCACACTCAACACTTTTTTACTCTCCTCAGACTAATAACTACACGGCATGCACGATCAGGCTGGCATCATACTATGAGAAAGGCGAAAGCGGTTACGCAAATTTTGCGCACTTTAACTTCAGATACAAACCAGCGGGTGGGTAGCACTAATAATCGTCATCAATACTGCCTAACTCTTCTTCGGCATCTTGTCCTTCGATAAGATTGATCGCAACGCCAACAAAATCTGAATCAGTAATAATCCCTATCAAGGCCTCATTCTCTACCACCAACAAACAGCCTAGCTTCTTGTTTTGCATCAAAATACCGGCACCACGCAAACTATCCTCCGGGTGCACCGAATAAGGCTGGGAAGCCATGATCTTTCCAACACTGACATCAATAAGCTCAGCGTCAGACGACCCGGTAAGATCAGAGGCCTGTGCTCGCAACACATCACGCTGACTGACGATGCCCAAGGGAATTTTTGCTTCATCGACAATAGGCACATGGCGAAAATTACCCTCAGCCATCATATCTCTAGCTTCTTTTACTGTATTCGCCATGGTCATCACAGCAACATCTTTTGTCATTATCTCTTTGACTTTTAACACGGGTATATCCTCATTACAAAAAGCATCTTTTACAAACGGTATTGCTCACCGAAATCAACAAACTCATACGCACTAATACTAGCAGTTGCCAGCACAGATACTTTGGTTTAAGTCAATTACTGGATATCATGGTGATAATTCACAAAATCAGGTATAAACATTTCTGAACACAAATGGGAGCCACTAAATTTTCATTCACCCTTTTTAGCATTAATGTTACACTTAGGTTACAACAATAAAAACGAGCTCCCTGATTGCTCACCAAACAATCAGTTGCCAAGGACTCCCGGCGGAGTAAGACTTAACTATGACGATTAGCTCAGAGCGCAGACAACACACACGCTACCCGGCTCACCATCTTGATGTATTAGCCAAATCACAAAACTCTGCAGAGGGCGGCTGGGCGATGGCCGAACTAATTTCAGTTGATTTTAACCAGCACGGCATCGCAGTTAAATCCACTCACTATTTTTCAATGGGCGAAAGACTTTCGCTGGTTATCTGCACCGATGATGGCACCACAACCAAGGCGGTAGGGGTTATTTGTAATCGCAGCCATGTCCAGTCCGGCTATCGATACGGCCTGCATTTTGACTACCAGGAAAACGATAATGAAGCTGGCTTGCGTGCCAGTATGCATGAAGTCGAGCAAGCGCTTAAGGTCTAACAAGCAAAGATAAACCGCCCGCCAAGCCAATTTGGCGCCGTCCTCTCAGAAACAAAATCTATTTGACACCTAACAGCTGTGAGCGAGATGCAGACAATGGTTTTTCAACCGCATATTCAATCTGCAGCCACCAAGGCTGTGATGAAAATTCACGCATACTAGAGCGCCTTCTATTTGCTCGCCGACATTGAGCTCTGGGAATAAGGCACTCCACATGCCCTCGTCTTCGATCTAAGGCACGCCGATCCTTAAAAAAATCAGGACTTTCAGCATTCTTACCCTCGGCCTTAATGACCGCACCAATAACTGATTCCAAATCAAACTGAGACATAGGATTCACTTTTTATTGTTATTACGAATAATGAAGCTAAACCTTATATCAACCAGCATCAAAAAAGAACAAAAAATAACCAGTTATTCCTTAATGTTCTATTCGCGACGTATTATATTCGATTTTGTTTTGTGCAAATTCAAATCCGAAGCGCAGTCAATGGCAGCATAAACACGCCGCAACCCAAAGCAAAAAAATCCTGTTATAAAACAGGGAATAGGATGCTAACCTAGTACCTACGAGTATTCACGGCTTGCGCTCAGGCCTCACAATAAAACCAAATAATCTGGCAGGATACTAAAATGGAAGCTGATTCAAGTTTTCTTGAAAGCGTCAATAAGATGTTCATTCGAGCCGCTCAGGTGCTCGAACTCTCCCCCGGCCTGACGGAGCACATCAAGGAATGCTCTTCAGTATATGAGGTGCGCTTCCCGGTGCGTATCGACGGCGACTACAAGGTTTTTCGGGGCTGGCGAGCCAGCCACAGCGAGCACAAGCTGCCGGTAAAGGGCGGCATCCGTTATGCGCCAACCGTGGATCAACAGGAGATTGAAGCACTAGCCGCCTTGATGAGTTATAAATGTAGCGTTGTTGACGTCCCCTTTGGCGGGGCCAAGGGCGGGCTTTGTATCGATCCCAGCCAATACAGCCGAGAAGAACTAAAGCGGATTACCGCTGCGTTTGCTGAAGAGTTGATTAACAAAGACTACATCAACCCAGCCACCAACGTCCCTGCCCCAGACATGGGCACCGGCCCAATGGAAATGTCCTGGATGGCAGATACCTATCGAAAACTAAATCCAACCGATATCAATGCCGCCGCCTGCGTCACTGGCAAGCCGCTTGATATGGGGGGTATCGACGGCCGTGTTGAAGCAACGGGGCGCGGTGTTTTTTACGGCCTGGTGGAATTTTTTTCCCACCCCGATGACGTCGAAGAAGCCGGACTATCGGGCAGCCTGAAGGATAAACGCATCGTTATTCAAGGCTTTGGTAATGTTGGTTATTACGCCGCGCGCTTCTTACAGCAAGAGGAAGGCGCAAAGATCATTGCTATCATTAAAAGTGACGGCGCGCTACATGACGAAGAAGGGCTTGATGTTGATGCAGTCAAAGCGCACATCGAAGAAACTGGCGGACTAAAAGGCTATTCAGCCGATTACGTAGCTGATGGCTTAAGCCTGATGGAAATAGAATGTGATATTCTGATACCCGCCGCTCTGGAAGCACAGATAACCACAGAAAACGCCGGTAGAATTCGCGCCAATATCATCGCCGAAGCCGCCAATGGGCCAGTGACCTACGAAGCAGATCTCATTCTCCATGCCGCTGGCAAAACCGTTATTCCAGATCTTTACCTGAATGCCGGCGGTGTCACAGTTTCCTATTTTGAATGGTCACGCAATATATCCCACATGAAGCTAGGGCGTATGGACCGGCAGATTCAGCAGCGCCGCCTGGATGCATCAATCACCCTAATGGAGCAAATGAGTCGTAAAAAAGTCGATGACAAACAACGCCAGGCGCTATTGCGCTACCAATCAGATGAACTCAATCTGGTGCGATCGGGGCTTGAGGACACTATGCGCTCCTCTTATAAGGCCATTCGTATGGTAAAAAATAATCACCACGAAGTGCCCGATTTGCGCACCGCCGCTTATGTTTACGCGGTGGAAAAAATTGCCCACTATTACCGCGAGTACGCTGTCCATTTGTGAGTATATTGACTGAAATTCAGCACCCTTTAAAAAACCATAACCTGCTGGTAATTCTCGGGGCCACCGCTTCGGGTAAAACGAAGTTTGCGGTACAGCTTGCTAAGCACTATCACGGCGAAATCATCTCGGCGGATTCCCGGCAGGTTTATCGCGGGCTTAATATTGGTAGCGGAAAAGACCTGCAGGAATATGGTAACGTTCCCTACCATCTTATCGACATTGTTGATCCAGGTTACGAGTTTAATGTCTTTGAGTTTCAGAGGCGTTTTGTTGATGCCTTCACTGATATTATCCAAGACAACAAACTCCCCCTGCTGGTCGGAGGTAGCGGCCTTTACCTGGAGGCCGCGCTAAAAGGCTATCGAATGATTGAAGCACAAGAAGACCCTCACTTGCGCGCGCAATTATCGGCATTTTCAGAACAGGCGCTGAGCGAGCACTTGTTAAAACTTAAGCCACAACAGCACAATAGCAGCGACCTTAGTGATCGCGAACGTTTAATTCGCGCCATAGAAATTGCCGAAGCGGAACAAAGCGCAGCGCTCGATGAGCAAGCTCCCTACCCGCAAATCAAAGCTTTGATCATCGGCATCCGCTGGGATCGACCACTACTTCGCCAGCGGATTACCCAACGTCTCAAGCAACGTTTTGACGAGGGCATGATAGAGGAGGTTGAACAACTCCATCAAAGCGGGGTTAGCTGGCAAACGCTGGATTTTTACGGCCTGGAATATCGTTTTATTGCCCAACACCTACAGGGCAAACTCAACAAAAACGATATGTTTCAGAAACTAAATTCGGCCATCCACAAATTCGCCAAACGCCAGGACACCTGGTTTCGGCGTATGGAAAAAAATGGCAGTAGAATTCACTGGATTGAGGGGGATGATGAGGATCAGTTGCTTGCAACTGCCTTGGAAATTACCGCCCCTTGATCTGACGAAACAGTAGGGTGCGGCCCCCGCACCTTCAAAACGGTGCGCGGGGCACACCCTACAAGCTGCGTACAATAGGCACATGCTGACTGAGCAGTTCAAACTGAGAAGATCGGGCACCCGCATCATACAAATCTCCCTGCATAAGACCTCGCTCAGCCAGCATTTTCTCAATAAATTCCGCCGATTGCATCTTATGGCGAGTCCACTGTGGTGCTAACAATTCCTCCCAACGGCTGGCAATAGCCGCCAGTCGTTGCACAGCAATATTCGGGGACAGATGCCGGAGAAATAACACCACCCGTTCTGCATAGGGCTCAAGCTCAAGCGGCGAAAACTCACCCGCCTGATAAAGCTTTGCCAATGGCGTATCCCGTAAGACATGCAGGTTATGCAACTTAACATTGGAAATCGGCAAGCGATTGATAATTCTTGCCGTTTCAATAATCTGCTCATCCGTTTCACCGGGCAGACCAAACATTAAATGGATGCCGATATCCACCGAGCTTCTTGTCGAAAGCTTTAATATAGCCTCCAGCGAGCACTCCGCCGAGTGCCCCCGGCGCAGAAATTCAAGATGCTCATTAAAAAAACTCTGCGTCCCCAACTCAACCAATAAATAGGTTTTTTCCGCGGTTTCATTCAGCAAAGG
>JAUXDF010000104.1 GCA_030618505.1 Spongiibacteraceae bacterium
ACAACTGTGGTGCCATCGTTTCTGCTGGCGCTTACAACAACAGAACATGCCGAAAGAACAACAATTCATCGACATTAGTATTCCGCTGACTCAAGCACAAAATAATACCGCTAATTTTCTAGCCTTAACACGCTTAAAACTGGAGCACACACCTTTAAGCAGCGCGGTGGAAACCATCCGCCTGGAAGCCTCTGAATTCAGTCCGGCTGAACAGCACAGCCAAAACCTTTTTGATGATGTTATGGATAACGATCTTCACCCAGGAGATAAAACCAGCGGGAAAGACCAGGAAGCCTATCAACAACTATTGGATAAATTAACCACCCGCCTGGGAGAAAATGCAATCCTGCAATTAAGCAATCGTGATGAGCACCTGCCGGAATTCAGCTACATCCTATCCCCTTTAACACAAAACCCTTTAACACAAAAAACTGGCACGTCCGATAAAGAAAAGTTACACCCGACAATCAATCAAGCAGGAAAACTTCGCCCACTGTTTTTACTGCCCAAACCCTGCGCTCTACAAGCCAATAAAGACGGTTTGTACTGGCAAGGAAAAATGTATCTTTTGCAAGGCCCTGAACGCATCGAAAGCCGTTGGTGGCAAGATTATAAAGCCCGCGACTACTATCTGGCACAACATGAAAATGGCAGCGTTTACTGGATCTATCAAGACCTGGCGAAGCAGCGCTGGTATGCCCAGGGTATTTTTTCTTAACACACAGAACAAAACAGCAATGGATATTCAATACGCAGAACTACACGCCATCAGCAACTTCAGCTTTCTACGCAGTGCCTCACACCCTGAAGAGTTAGTGACGCAGGCGGCGGCCCTCGGCTATCAGGCCATCGCTATTACTGATGAGTGCTCTCTGGCCGGTGCTGTCAAAGCCTATGTTGCCGCCAAAGCACAGAAGATAAAACTGCTTATCGGCAGCGAGATTGTCTTGCAAGAAGGTATCAAACTGGTATTACTGGCACCCGACCGGCAGGCCTATAGCGAACTGTCCGCACTAATCACCCTCGGCAGAAGACGCAGCGAAAAAGGAAAATATCAACTTCACTTAAAAGACCTGCAGTTTAACTGTCGTCACTGTCTGGCAATATGGTTGCCACAGCATACGCAGACTAAAACAAACGATAAAGCCGTCCATCAAGCTGACTTAGTACAAGCCTTTTCTCAACGCCTCTGGCTTGGGGTGGAGCTCTTTCTTGGCGGCCAGGACCAACAACACTATGTTGAATGGCATCAACTGGCTCGCAAACACCAGCTACCCATGCTGGCCTGCGGTGATGTGCAAATGCACCAGAAAGAACGCAAAGCCTTGCTGGATACACTCACCGCCATCCGGCTGAATACCCCGCTTGAACAGCTCGGCAGCCGTCTTCATGCCAATGCCGAGCGTTATTTAAGGCCGTTGAAAACATTGGCAAAAATCTACCCTGCTGAGTTGTTAAAAGAATCTGCTCGCATCGCGGAACGCTGTCACTTTAGCCTGGATGAATTACGCTACGAATACCCTCAGGAAGTGGTTCCCGCAGGGCTTGAGCCGCATAACTACCTACATCAACTTGTCACACAGGGAGCACAACAACGCTGGCCCGATGGTATTCCTGTTGGTATTCAAAAGCAGCTGGAAAAAGAACTGATTCTGATTCAAGAGCTGAGTTACGAGCACTATTTTTTAACCGTCTACGATATCGTTCAGTTTGCTCGCAGCCAGCAGATTCTCTGTCAGGGACGAGGCTCTGCGGCCAATTCAGTGGTTTGCTATTGTCTGTTTATCACCGAGGTGGCGCCGGATAAAATCAACCTGCTCTTTGAGCGCTTTATTTCCAAAGAACGAAATGAGCCACCGGATATCGACGTTGATTTTGAACATCAGCGCCGCGAAGAGGTGATCCAATATATCTATAAAAAATACGGCCGTGACAGAGCAGCACTGGCTGCCACCGTTATCACCTATCGCCCTCGCAGCGCCATCCGGGATGTCGGCAAAGCGCTAGGTCTGGATATTCTGTTTGTTAATCAACTAGCAAAATCACTGGCTTGGTGGGACAGGCGCAATGATTTGAACCGTCGCTTTCAGGAAAGCGGTATTGCTAACAGTAGCCAAACAGCCGAGTATTTTTTCAAACTGGTCGAGGCCATTCAGGGTTTTCCCCGCCACCTCTCCCAACATGTCGGTGGTTTTATTATTACCGCCAGCCCAATCAGCACACTGGTGCCTGTTGAAAACGCCTCCATGAAAAATCGCACGGTTATTCAATGGGACAAGGTAGATATTAAAACCCTTGGACTGATGAAAATTGATGTACTGGCGCTAGGCATGCTGACCGCCATCCGCAAATGTTTTTCACTGATCAATAGCTACCAGCATGTAGCCATCCATATGGGCAATATCCCTGCAGAAGATCCTCTTACCTACGACATGCTCTGTCGTGGTGATAGTGTTGGTGTATTTCAGGTGGAATCGCGTGCACAAATATCCATGTTGCCACGCCTTAAACCGACCTGCTTTTATGATCTGGTGATTGAAGTTGCCATCGTACGTCCCGGCCCGATTCAAGGAGATATGGTTCATCCCTACCTGAAACGCCGCAATGGCGAGGAAAATGTCAGCTACCCCAACGATGAGGTAAAAGCGGTATTAAAACGCACTTTAGGCGTGCCCATTTTTCAGGAGCAAGTGATAAAACTGGCGATGGTGGCCGCCGGTTTCAGTGGTGGTGAAGCCGATCAATTACGCCGCGCAATGGCCAGCTGGGGACACAATGGCAACCTGCAAACATTTGAGCAAAAACTGATTGGCGGCATGTTGGAACGAGGCCACAGTGAAGAATTTGCCCAGCGGCTTTTTCGTCAGATGCAGGGTTTTGGCGAATACGGTTTTCCCGAATCCCACGCCGCCAGTTTTGCTTTACTGGTGTATGTCTCCGCCTGGCTGAAATGCCACTACCCCGCCGCTTTTTATGCGGCTCTGATTAACAGTCGCCCGATGGGTTTTTACTCGCCCTCGCAGTTAATACAGGATGCCCGTCGCCACGGCATTAAAGTATTACCCATTGATATTCACCACAGTGACTGGCCCTGCAGCCTCGAACATTCAGACAACAGACAAACACTTAAATCTGAACAACCACACATTCGATTGGGCATGCTGATGATTAAGGGCTTTAACCCTAAAGCAGCCGCTCGGATTATTCAGGGCAGACAACAAACACCCTTCCAGAATTTGCAGGATTTAAGCTATCGCGCCCAGCTTAATAAAGGCGAAATGGATGCACTGGTTGCCGCTAATGCTCTCGTCTCCATTGCCGGCCACCGCTACCAGGCTCACTGGCAAGCACAGGCGATAGAGGAGTCACGACCACTGTTTCAGGCCCGCGAGCAAACCGCCGCTTATGCTCTGCACGATAATATAGAACTCCCTGCCCCCAGCGAAGCACAAAATCTGCTGGCCGATTACAACAGCACAGGCCTCACCTTAAATCGCCACCCGATGGCTTTGCTGCGCGAACAACAACCCTTTGATCGCTGTAAACAGGCAATACAATTGCAGGGCTTAAATCATGGACGTTTTGTTCGAGTCGCCGGTATCGTCACCGGCCGCCAGCGCCCCGGCTCAGCATCCGGCGTGCTGTTTCTGACACTCGAAGATGAAAGTGGCAATCTGAATATTATTGTCTGGAAAGCGCTGCAGGAACGATGTCGACAACCGCTGTTAAGCGGCAAACTGTTATTAATCAAAGGAGTCGTTGAATGCAAAGAGTCGGTTATTCATGTGATTGCCGGTGATATTTTGGATTACAGCGACAGACTGGCGCAGTTTTCACTGCCTTCGCGGGACTTTCATTAAATCGTAGGGTGCGGCCCCCGCACCATGAAACTCAACATTGGCGCGAAGAGCACAACCCAATGCCATTAGAACTGCAGCCATGAACATTGTGCGTTTCACTCTAAAAAAGTGGTGCGGAAACCACACCCTACGAAAATCTTTCACGGGATTTCTATCAAACATTAGGCATTAAACATCAAACGTTTTTTAAAACCCCCTTCGACGACTGCTCCACAGTCATATCCACCACATCCGGATATTTAGCCCGAATAGTCAGCAAATCACCCAATACCTGATCAAAGTGATTTACCACTTGCGGATCAAAAATAACACCGGAGTTGTCATGAATATAATCCACCGTGTCCGTCACCGTCCAAGGCTGTTTGTATGGACGGTGCGACAATAAGGCATCAAAGACATCGCAGATGGTGACAATACGGGCAAAGAGTGGAATATCCTCCCCCTTTAATCCCAGCGGATAACCGGAACCATCCCATTTTTCGTGATGAGATTTCGCCAATAACGCGGCGGCGGAAAACAGTTCAGACTCCTGCCCAGCCAATATTTCAGCACCAATTTCAGCGTGGGTTTTCATCACCACCCACTCCGATTCAGTAAGGGGTCCACTTTTCAGCAATACCCGGTCGGGAATCGCAATTTTGCCGATATCATGCATAGGACTGGCATGGCGAATAATCTCGCACTCTTTTTCAGACAAGCCCATTTGCCTGGCTAAGCAAGCAGACGTTTCACTGATACGAATAACATGCATACCGGTTTCATTGTCCCGGTATTCCGCCGCCTTGCCCAAGCAACGAATCAGATTAACCTGAATATCAAACAGTTGTTGGGTACGCTCCATTACCCTGCGCTCAAGCTCATGCTTATCTTTAATGACCTCCTTATGAAGCAGACGCACCTCAAGAATATTTCGAACCCGTAAAATAACCTCAAGTCGCTCAAAGGGTTTGTTAATAAAATCCTTGGCACCGCTGGAAAGCGCAATATTGCGAACATCTTCACTTTGGTCAGCAGTTAAGATAAGGATGGGTAGATAATCACCGGGGTAGTCACATTGCAGCTGAGCCATAACATCAAAACCGCTCATCTGCGGCATGTGAATATCGAGCAGGATCAAGTCATACATATTACTGCGATACATATCCCTGACCAATGAGGGGTCAGTGGTGGTATCGATATTAATGTAACCGTCATTACTGAGAATTTTCTGAACAACCTGAATATTTACTGGGTTATCATCAACAATCAGAATATGCCCTGCGTGAATTTTATCTTTTATTGGCATTCGCTAAGCTGTCCGGACTAACTTGCTGTAGGGTTATTATTCAGTATAGACAATCACAGCATTTTTCTCTAAATAAATCAAGCAACTGGCGTTAATCCGCCTCTCCAAGCTAGCGCTCAAAAAGGCAACTACGCTCAGGCTTAGGGCTCATCGTGCTGGGACGTCGCCTTATGCCGGTGATCCCTGGCCAGATACGTGTACATCACTGGCACCACAAACAGAGTGAAGATTGTACCAATCGCCATCCCCGAGGTAATCACCAGGCCAATACTGAAGCGACTCGCGGCCCCTGCGCCACTGGCTATCAATAGCGGCAGCACACCAAAAACCATCGCTGCAGTGGTCATCAAAATGGGACGCAAACGCACCACACTTGCCTCGGCTACCGCGTCCATCGGCGACAGATTCTTTTCGCGCTGAAGCTTATTGGCAAAATCGACAATCAATATACCGTGTTTACTGATCAGGCCAATCAGTGTCACCAGACCAATTTGGGTGTAGATATTCATGGTGGCCATTCCCAGCGCCATCGGGATAAGTGCGCCAAAGATAGACATCGGCACGCTAATCAAAACAATAAAAGGATCGGTAAAACTCTCAAACTGAGCGGCCAATACCAGATAAATAAGCATAAATGAGAATATAAAGGTCAGTGCTAACACGCCCCCCTCCTCAATAAACTGACGAGACTCGCCCATGTAGTCATGCCCAAAACCCGCCGGCAAGCTTCTTTCAGCAATGCGATTTAATTCTTCTATGCCATCTCCCATGGTAACCCCTGGTGCCAACATAGCGCCAATATAGGTGGCATTAAGCTGTTGAAACTGGGATAACTTATTGGGTTTTGAAACCAGTTCCATCGAGACCAAAGCGCCCAGAGGAACACTGACACCACGCTCGGATTTAACGTAGTAATAATTGAGTACATCGGGGTTACGTCGAAAATCCTGCTGCGCCTGTGGAATAACCTGATAACTATGGCTGCCATAGGCAAAACGGCTACTGTAATTTTCACCCAGTAGTACCGACAAGGTTTTGCCAATTTCTTCAACACTGACATCCAGCTCCGCCGCCTTATCACGATCAACGTGCAACTGCACCTGCGGTTTATCAAATTTCAATTCTGAGGAGACATAAACAAACTTACCACTCTTTCGAGCCTCGCCAACGATATTCTCTGCCACCTGATAAATAACTTCATCGGATGCGGTCGAGGTAAGAACAAACTGTAGCGGCAACCCCGTTCCCGCACTAGGAATGGAGGGCAAATTAAAGGCATAAATTCGCAGGCCAGCCACCGTGGATAAGTTTGCAGAAAGCTCATCCTTAATTTCCATTGCTGAGCGTTCCCGTTCCGACCAGTCTTTTAAAATAACCAGAGAGAAAAATCTATTAACACCTCGCAAACCATCAATAATAAAATTTTCCTCCATTTCCGGCACCTCACTGATGATTTCTTCAACCTGTCGGGTATACGCTTTAAGATAATCAAGATTGGCAGAAAGCGGTGCAACACCGGAAACAAAAACAACGCCTTGATCCTCATTGGGAGCCAATTCCTGACTGATTTCTCCGTAGAGAAAATAGATACTACACAGTATTGCGCCACTAAAAAGCACAATGACTGGACGGTGCTGTAAGGAATCGTTAAGCCAACGCTGATAAGTACTCTTTACACGCTCAAAACGTCGATCGAGTTTTTTGCTAAGCGTATTTTTATTATTATCATCCTGTGCTTTAAGCAGTTTGGCACACATCATCGGCGACAGCGTCAGTGCTACGATGCCGGAAACAATTACCGCGCCGGCCAAAGTATAAGCAAACTCGGTAAACAGGGTGCCCGTTAAACCTTCCAGAAAACCAATCGGACCATACACCGCCGCCAGGGTAATCGTCATGGCGATAACCGGAAAAGCGATTTCTCTGGCGCCAATGAGTGCCGCCGCCATCGGTTCTTGTCCTTCCTCAATGTGTCGCTGAATATTTTCTACCACCACGATGGCATCATCCACCACTAAGCCAATAGCCAGCACCATCGCCAGCAAGGTCAGCAAGTTGACGGAAAAGCCCATCGCTAACATCAGACCTAAAACACCAATTAATGACAGAGGAATGGTAACAACGGGAATAATAACGGAGCGAAAAGAACCGAGAAAAAGAAAAATAACAGCAATAACAATTAAACTGGCCTCAAAGATAGTTTTAACCACCTCATCAATCGAGCGTTGAATAGCAAAGGTGGTATCGAAAACCAAATCCAGTTTCACCCCGGGTGGTAGCTGTGCTTCAATTTCGGGCAAAACATCACGAACACGTTTTGCCACTTCAATCGGGTTAGCACTGGAAGCTGCAGAGGTTTCGATAAATACCGCCCTGGCACCATCAAAACGAATACCGGAATTATAGTTCTCTGCGCCAAGCTCTACTTTGGCAACATCATTAAGCCGAACCAGCGTGCCGTTGGCATGTTTAACAACAATATTTTCAAAGTCTTCTACACTGCTTAAACCGGTTTTTGCTTCAATATTAAATACCCAATAAGCACCCTGGGTCTGCCCCGCCGAACTTTGTACATTATGTTTGTTGATTGCCTGATCAACCTCATCCGCTGAGATATTGTAAGCCGCCATGCGGGTGCTATTGAGCCAAATGCGCATAGCAAAGGTCTTTTTACCGCGCAAGGTTGCCTGACCAATACCCTCAATGGTACTCAAGACCGGTTGCACCACCTTGCTGAGATAATCTGTAATCTGCGCCTCTGACATTTGCTCTGAGGAAAAACTGATAAATTGCAAAATCCCCGAACCCAAACCTACCATTTTTTCGACAATAGGGTCTTCTGTTTCGCGGGGAAGCTCTCCTCGCACTTTGTAGACCTTGGTGCTGATCTCCTGCAAGGCGGTATTAATATCATAGCCCGGCTGTAGATAGGCCATAATGGTGGATACATTTTCATTGCTGATCGCAGTGATATAAGAAATGCCCTCAGCCGTTGCAATCGCATGCTGTAAGGGGGTAGTGATAAAACCTTTAACGAGCTCGGCACTGGCGCCAGGATAGGCGGTAGTCACGTTAATAACGGGGTACTGCACATCCGGGTACTGGCGTACGGATAAGGAGTCAAACGCCTTAAAGCCCAGCAAAAGCATCATTAAGCTCACGACAATGGACAGTACGGGCCTGCGTATAAACAATTCAGTAAAATTCATGGCTGACTCCGCTACAACTTAACGCTGTTATCAATAAGAACGGAGGCACCATTAGACAGTTTTAGCTGGCCGGCGGTAACAACCAGCTGATTAACCGAGACACCTTCAATAATGGCAATTTCGTCGCCCTTTTGGCGCCCGACTTTGACATAAACTCGCTCGACAACCAGACCTGCTTGCCCCTTACTTCCTTGACCTTTTTCAGAATTTTTATCAGCAATTTTCTTGTCAGCTTTCTTCTCAGTATTCTGCTTCTCGGTAACGACAAAAACAGAATTACCAAACAGGCTATAGCTAATCGCTGTCTGTGGCACTGAAACAACGGTTTCTTGCTTTTCCATCACCAACTGTAAGCTAGCGAACATTCCCGGCAGTAATTTTTTATCGCCATTATTAATCAGCGCACGCACCAGAATATTTCTGGTATCACCATCTACTTTGGCATTGATGGCGCTGACCTGACCCGAAAAGCTTTCGCCCTGATAGGCTGCCACCGAAAAACGAACCCGCTGTTTGATAGAAATATTCGGTAAATATTTTTCCGGCAAAGAGAAGTCGATATACAAAGAACTTAAATCCTGCAAAGTAACAATACTTTCCCCCACATTGAGATACTGCCCGACGTTAACTTCGCGAATACCTAACTGTCCA
>JAUXDF010000335.1 GCA_030618505.1 Spongiibacteraceae bacterium
TGCAGGGTAAATATCTTGCGACAGAGTATCTATGGGAGTAGTGTTGCAAGTCAATATGTTTAGTCTGGGTAATTGAGGCATTATTTGCGTGCAAATTCTCACTGAACATGCCGTTTCAGGGTAAATAATTGAATAGTAGTGCTTGATTCTGCTCGAGTGCTTCCAGAATAAAAAAGTGTTTTAAGATATCTTGTTTAACCACGTTTTAGGTTTCAAAATCTGCATATGACTGATGACGGTAAAACACTTCTGGTCATCGATGACGATGCCATTGTTCGAAGGGGTATCGCCGCTTACCTGGAAGATAGTGGATTTACGGTACTCGAAGCTGTAAACGGTAGGGAAGGTTTGGCCAAATTTCAGCAGTTTAGCCCCGACCTGGTTGTTTGTGATCTGAGAATGCCTGAGCTTGACGGTATTAGCGTGCTTAAATCCGTTGCTGAAGACCCTGCCAGAACCCCTGTTATCGTAGTCTCCGGTGCTGGTGTTATGGGTGATGTTGTTGAAGCTTTGCGCCTTGGGGCAAGTGATTACTTTATAAAGCCGGTACAAGATCTAGAGTTACTTGAAATGGCTATTCGCCGCTGTCTGGAGCAGGCCAGGTTAAGGCAGGAGAACCGTAAATACCGGCATGAACTTGAACGGGCAAACTTTGAGTTAAAGGCAAACCTCGAGATTCTGGAGCGGGATCAACAGGCGGGTCGCTACGTGCAGCTCAAGATGTTACCTGAAACACCCAAGCAATTGGGTGAGTACCAGTTTAGTCATCATATTATTCCTTCTCTTTATCTTAGCGGTGATTTTGTTGAATACATTACCGTTGGCGAAAGCCATGTGACCTTTTTTATTGCCGATGTTTCGGGGCATGGTGCATCCTCTGCCTTCGTTACCGTGCTACTCAAGAATCTGGCGGCACGGCTGCGAAGTAGTTTTATTCATCAGGGGGATCAGACAATTTTATCCCCGGCTCTTTTACTTGATAAGGCCAATCAGGAGTTACTTTCTCTTGATTTAGGTAAGCATGTAACCATGTTTGTAGGTGTTATTGACCAGAAAACAAATATCTTGCGTTATAGTATTGCTGCACATATGCCCTCGCCAATTTTGGCTGATGGTAACAAGGCGGTTTATTTGCAGGGTAAAGGACGCCCTGTGGGCTTGTTTGAAGACGGTGATTATGAAGAGCATTATATAGATCTTCCAGAACCCTTTAGTTTGACGCTATTTTCAGATGGTATATTGGAGATAATGCCTGAGGGCAGCCTCGATGAAAAAGAATTACATTTATTAGATTTATTTCAAGGTTCTTTGCTGTCTTTAGAGGATATAAGCGCTAAACTCTCGTTTGAAGGGATTCAGGATGCACCGGATGATATCGCGGTGATGACAGTGGCCAGAGGGATGGCATAAGCGGTTTAGGGATGCAGTATTTGTGCAAGGAGCTGCAGCAGGATTGAACATAAATGGGCAAAGGTTAGGGGCAATGCAGCCGGGAAAAATATTATACGCAGAGCATCAAGGTACTTATGTACTGAAGTTGATCGGAGATGTGCGCTTGACGCTTTGTGCCGCGCTGGACGGTTTTCTGGAGCGTATGTTTTCCCATCCTAAATTTACCAGTGTATTGATCGACCTGACGGCCACCGAAGGTATTGATAGCACTACTTTGGGAGTTTTGGCCAAACTGGCCATTCAGGCAAAAAAACGCTATAACCAAACACCTGTTCTCTACTCTACCCATGCAGATATCACTCGTATTTTAGTCAGCATGGGCTTTGATGATGTCTTTGATATCAGGGATGAGGTTAGTGATGAGTTGCCTGACCTAGGGGAACTTCCTCTCAGTGAGCAGACCCCTGAGCAGATGTATGAAAAAGTGTTGGAAGCTCATCGTACCCTGGTCGGCTTAAATGCTGAGAATGAACTCAGGTTCCATGAGCTGATAGAAAGCCTGGAAGCCTCCAAGTTTTAAGCTTTGCCTGTTGCCTCCAGTTTGCTTCGGATAAAGTCCTTGTGGGGAATGTAAACCAGCTCCGCAACCCTTCTGATAATATGCTCCTCAAAACGGTCAATGTTGCCGTCCGCTACCGCAATTTTCCACATCGAAGCGATGACCTGCAGTTTTTGTCCGGCATCAAAGTGGTCATTAATCAGTCGAGTGAATTGGTATAGCGATGTCGCCTCGTTACTCTGTTGCTCGGCGAGCTCTATTAATTCATCCAACTCTGCTGCGGGCAGTTCGAACTGCTCTTGTAGGAGCTGTTTGAGAGTATTTATCTCATCGTCCTTGGTCGCGCCGTCCGCCCGAACCACCTCAAACATGAGCGCAGCGGAGGCTAGCTGAACCTGATGTGCGCTTGGCTCAGCACCTTTTTCCAGCTCGGAAAATTGTTCTTCAAAAAAGCTGATAATGCGTAAAATCATAATTGTTTCTGCTTTAGCAATGTTTCCAATTTAACCTGATCAGCAGCAAAGTTGCGGATGCCCTCTGCCAGCTTCTCGGTGGCCATTGCATCTTCATTACTTGACCAGCGAAACTGTTGCTCGTTTTCCACAAGCAAGGCTTCATTGGAGTTTGGCTTGCTGGCATCCAGCACTCGTTCAAGTTTGCCCTGATCATTTTCAAGTTCGGCCATCAGTTGCGGGCTGATGGTGAGGCGGTCGCAGCCAGCAAGTTGTTCAATCTCACCGGTATTGCGGAAACTGGCACCCATGACGATGGTTTTATAATCGTGCTGCTTGTAATAGTTGAAAATTCTCGCGACAGAAAGTACGCCGGGATCTTCGCTGGCGCTATAGTTGTCTTTGTCGCCGTTGGCTTTATGCCAGTCCAGAATTCGTCCAACAAAAGGAGAGATCAGAAAGGCGCCGGCATCGGCACAGGCTGCTGCCTGGGAGAAACCAAATAGTAGCGTCAGGTTGCATTGTACGTCTTCTTTTTCCAGAACCTTTGCTGCCTGAATGCCTTCCCAGGTTGAGGCGATTTTGATCAGTATGCGGCTGTTATCAATGCCTTCATCGTTATACAGACGAATCAGCTTGCGAGCTCGTTCGATCGTCAAGCGGGTATCAAAGGACAGGCGGGCATCTACTTCGGTAGAGACACGGCCAGGCACCACTTTAAGAATTTCAATACCGGCACTGACAGATAATTTATCCATACCGTTGTTTAGCTGCTCTCTATCGGAGCCCCCTTGCCGGCTAGCCCAATCAAGGGAGTTATTGATGATGGATTCATAACGGGGCAGGGCAGCAGCCTTTAATAGCAAGGATGGGTTTGTTGTGGCATCCAGAGGTTTAAATTGGCCGATGGCTTCGATATCGCCGGTATCTGCAACCACATCGGTATATTGCTTTAGCTGCTCTAATTTGTTCATAGTTGGTAAACCCCTGGATAAAGTCCCTGAAGACAGTTGGAGGTGATTTTATGCTGCTTGGGCAGTTAAGGGTAGCCCTGATCATCCTCTTCTTGAACGAAGTCAAGAGCAGTGCGCAGAACATCAATATTGGCGCCTGCTTTATGTGCATTTTCGCTGATGTGGCGCCGAAATTTTCTGGCGCCGGGCATTCCTTGAAAAAGCCCAAGCAGATGACGCGAGATATGGCTTAGATAAACGCCTTCGTTCAGTTGCTGCTCTACATAGGGCAACATGGCTCTGATAATGTCATGACGACTGAGTTTTGTCTGGGGGTTATTAAAAATCTGCTCGTCAACATCAATCAGCAGATAAGGATTGTGGTAGGCGGCGCGGCCAAGCATTACACCATCTACCTTCTTTAGGTGTTGATGACACTGATCGATGCTTTCAATGCCGCCATTAATGACAATGGACAGGCCGGGGAAGTCGGCCTTTAAGCGATAGACAGTCTCATACTGTAGTGGTGGAATTTCCCGATTCTCCTTCGGGCTTAAACCCTTTAGCCAGGCTTTACGGGCGTGAACGACAAAGGTATGACAACCCGCTTTGGCAATGGAGGAAATAAAATGACATAGCTGGTCATAGCTGTCCATATCATCAATGCCGATACGACACTTTACCGTGACGGGTATGTTTACCTGGCT
>JAUXDF010000455.1 GCA_030618505.1 Spongiibacteraceae bacterium
GTTGATGGATCTAAACTACGAGTCAAGCCAGTTAGGACAGCTGAGCGGTAAGATTAATGTGAATGATCTGGCGGAGAAACGACAGTTGGACGGAAAAATCATCATCAGTCATTTTGATATTGCACCCTTAGCCGTGCTGGATGATTCGCTCGGGGAGTTGGCAGGTGAGATTAATGGTGATGTAGTACTTGGCGGAAGTTTGTCACTGCCAAGCTTGAAAGGCGATGTGAAACTCAGAGATGGCATGGTGATTAGTTCTGTTGTCAATTCCCGCTTTGATGATATTCAACTGGGTATACTGTTTGATCGAGAAGTAGCTAACATTGATGGTCGCCTGGATATTGATGGCCGTGAATTGGCGATCAAGGGGGATATGCAGTGGCCAGATGAGCAATTGCAAAGCCGCTTGAACTTAAAAGGGCAATCGATTCCCTTTTCCTATGATCCGGTAAAGCATGCGAAGTTATCTCCGGATCTTGATATCGAGTTGCGCCATAATTATTTTGGGATTAAGGGCGAGGTTGATATGGAGGATGTGCTTATTCGTATGAAACGCCTGCCTCAAAATGCCTATAGCGAATCGTTGGATGTGAAGTATGTAGAGCAGGAGCTGACTGGAGAAGCAGATCAGCAACTGAGAGTCGCTGCAGATTTGCGCTTGAACCTGGGAGACAATGTCGTGTTTCGTGGTTTTGGTGCGGATGTGGAGCTGATCGGGCATTTTCGCTATTTGCAGAATGAGGGGGGTTACCCGCGTGGTGAGGGGGAAATTTCTATTGACGAAGGTCACTACACGGTGTGGGGACAAAGGCTGGAAATCCGCGAGGGCAGTTTTGTGTTTGCCGGCCCTATTGATAGTCCGGATATTAAAATTGAAGCGATTCGGGAAATTATGACCGAAGATATTACCGTCGGCATGCGCGGTTATGGGCCAATACAGGAACCAACTTTTGAGGTCTTTTCTGAGCCGGCGATGGGGCGTGATGATGCCATGCATTATCTCTTAACCGGCAGAGCGCCAGATGCAGACGCGAGTAAAGGTGGTGATATATTTAGCGCTGCTGTGCTATCGGCAGGGCTTTCCGGGGCAGAGGGCAGAGCTGGAAATATCGCCGATCGTTTTGGTGTTGAAAATTTTCAAATGAGTACCGCCGGCGGTGCCGATGGTACCGAAGTGCAATTAAGTGGTTATATTAATAGTGATCTGTTTATTCGTTATGGCATGGGTTTGTTTGATCGGGCCAATACCCTCACGGTGCGTTACCGCTTACGCCCACAGTTATTTATTGAATCCGCCAGTGGCCTGGAAAACGCCGTGGATATTATTTATTCCTTCGAACACGATTAAGCGGGTTTTGGTTGGTAGGGTGCGGCCCCCGCACCATTAAGCTCGACTCTAGCCAGGAATCCACTCCGGCGTCGGCAAACCCTTACGGCGTAAAAATCCCGGATTATAAATCTTGCTTTGATAGCGATTACCATAGTCCGCCAGTATCGTCACAATGGTATGTCCAGGTCCCATTTCTTTAGCCAGTCTTACCGCAGAGCCGACGTTGACGCCAGTTGAACCACCCAGGCAAAGCCCCTCATGCTGAAGGAGATTAAACAGGTAGGGAAGGGCTTCAGTATCGGAGATATTAAAGGCCATATCAATCTCGGCATCCTGCAGGTTGCCGGTAATATGACTGATGCCAATCCCCTCGGTAATAGAGTTACCCTCGGATTTTAGTTCCCCATGGGTATAGTGGTTAAACAAGGCGGAACCGTCCGGGTCAGCTATGGCGATTTTTATATCAGGGTTGCGCTGCTTAAGCGCCATGCTGACACCGGCAATGGTGCCTCCGGTGCCCACTGCACAGGTAAAGCCATCCACTTTGCCTGCCGTTTGTTCCCAAATTTCGGCACCAGTGGTTTGACAGTGAATATCGCGGTTGGCGGTGTTATCAAACTGGCGTGCCCAGATAGCTCCCAGGGCTTCGGATTCGTTGAGTTTTTTAGCCAATCTTTCTGCGGTATGTACATAGTGACCGGGATCATCAAAGGAGGTGCCGGGCACCAGGCGCAGATCAGCGCCATAGAGATCCAATAACTCTATTTTTTCCTTACTTTGTGTTTGTGGCATGACCACGACACTTTTATAGCCAAGAGCATTGGCGATCAGGGTCAGTCCAATACCGGTATTGCCGGCTGTGCCCTCTACAATGGTTCCACCGGGCTGCAGTTGTCCACGAGCTTCGGCGTCACGGATAATGCCCAGGGCTGTACGATCTTTGATCGAGCCACCAGGGTTCAGGAATTCCGCTTTGCCGTATATATGACAGCCGGTGAGTTCTGATGCCTGGCGGAGGTAGATTAGCGGAGTGCCGCCAATCATTTCGGTTAAGTTTTTACATGTCTTCATTAAAGGTCATCTCTGTTTAATGCGCGGGCTCTTACTAACTACATATACTAACTAGTGTCCATCCAGAAATTGGTGGTTTTCGATAATTAAGTGCGGTCATGGCCAACACCAATCTAGCTCCTAGGCCTTTTCAAGGCCTTTAAGTCGCAAGATTGGTGTTGGCCATGACCTCTTTGTTTAATTTCTGGATGGGCACTAACTAGTGTCTAACCAGAAACCGG
>JAUXDF010000148.1 GCA_030618505.1 Spongiibacteraceae bacterium
ATTTGGCGCAAGTTGTTGAGGCTGAAGTTTCCTAGCGGCCGCCCTTTCGTGCCTTGACACCTAAGGGCTTTGATTGCAGTTGTATCTTGTCTGTAGTTTAGGTAATATTGGCGCCCGTTTTTCTGGAGATAGTGAAAATCATGCGTAAGCCTCTGATTGTTGGTAACTGGAAAATGCACGGGACTCAGGCAGAGGTAAGTCAGCTGCTTGGTGGTCTTGCTGTAAAGGCGGTTGCTGATAGCAAAGTTGAGGTGGTCGTATGTCCTCCTTATCTTTATGTTGCAGCAGCAGCGGCTCAGTTGGATGATTCTGCAATCAGTATCGGTGCGCAAAACTTGTGTGCCAATGAGGAAGTGCAGGGCGCTTATACCGGCGAAATTTCAGCGAAAATGCTGGTAGATGCTGGTTGCCATTATGTTATCGTCGGGCATTCAGAGCGTCGTGAGTATTATCGTGAAGATAATGCGCTGGTGGCTGAAAAGTTTCTAATGGCCCAGCGTGCAGGGCTGTGTCCCATCTTGTGTGTTGGGGAGAGCTTGCAGCAGCGAGACTCGGGAGAGGCTTTGTCGTTTGTGGCGGAGCAGTTGGCGGCGGTTATTGATCAGCTTGGTATCAGTGTTTTTGCTGATGCGGTCGTGGCTTATGAGCCAATTTGGGCTATAGGCACTGGGCGTACAGCGACTCCAGAGCAGGCGCAGGAAGTACATGAGTTTATACGTGACACTTTTGCTGAGCGAGACAAGGGTGTGGCGGCGGGTTTGCGAATATTATATGGCGGCAGCGTAAAGGCTGATAACGCGAAGTTATTATTTGCTAAACCAGACATTGATGGTGCGCTGGTTGGTGGCGCTTCATTGAGCCCTGATGGGTTTTCAGCAATTTGGCAGGCAGTGGAATAGTTTATGTTAGAGCAGATAATTCTTGTTGTGCATATATTGACGGCAATTTCGATTATTGGTTTGATCCTGTTGCAGCAGGGTAAAGGGGCGGATATGGGGGCCTCTTTTGGTAGTGGTTCTTCGCAGACAGTGTTTGGTGCTCAGGGTAGTGGTAATGTCTTGAGTCAGGGCACGGCAATTTTAGCGGCGCTGTTTTTCGTGACCAGTTTGGGCTTGGCTGTTTATGCTAAAAACCAGGCGGCGGCAGCCGGTCAGGTCGGTATTCCGACTCCAGCTATTGTTGAAGACAGGGATAGTGCCGGGCAGGGTGAGTTAGCTCCTGTTGGTGATGTGCCGGATCTTGGTGTCGACGCTGGCGATGTTCCTGTGACGCAGGATGCGCCGATAAGTGATTCAATCCCTGAGTAGTGTAAGTACCATGAGTTTTTTAGCCGAAGTGGTGGAATTGGTAGACACGCTACCTTGAGGGGGTAGTGGGCATAGCCCGTGCCGGTTCAAGTCCGGCCTTCGGTACCATTTTTAGTTTCAAGTAATGCCAAATTTATTTGGAGCATTTTTTAAAGCCCTGTTAGTCAGGGCTTTTTCTTTTCTGTATGCCTGCCTTAAATTCGTGCTGATGTTTTCAAGTGGTTTTCTTGCTGATGCCGCTCGCATCGGTGTGCTGCTAGATTGTTGTCGAGAGTGTTCCGAAAAATACCCCGTGTGATGAGGCTGTTAGCTTTCTATATTCGAGATAGTCTCCCATAATATAAGGATACCTAACAATAATATAGGCTTGTTCCGGGTGGTGTACGGATTGGCAAGGGGGGGTAATGGTGGATGCTAAGGGTAACTCGGGTATAAATAGTCGAAAGAGATACTACTGGACCTTTACGCTATTTTTTTTGCTTTTTGGCAGTCTTGTTGCCGTGATTACTTCGTTGATTAATTACAATATCCAATACACTAATGTTGAGAAGGAAATTGACGCAAAGTTTGAGGCTGAAAAATCGTTTAAGTACGAGTTGCTGCATGAGTTTTTGCAGCATGCAGAGAATGTTGTTGGAGCAATTTCGGTCAGCGAGCTTACCGTCAAGTATGTGAGTTCGGGTGATTCCGGCGATCGCGGTAATTTAAATCAACTCCTCCTTGCTGCCGTTGCCTCTAATATCTCGTTTGTGCAGCTTCGTTATATTGATGCCTTTGGTATGGAGTCTGTACGTATTGATAGAGATAAAAAACTGGATCACCCTATTGTTGCTTCCCCGGAAAAACTTCAGGATAAAAGAGGCCGTTATTATTTCAAGGATGCCGCACTTTTGCCGCCGGGGCAGTTCTGGTATTCGAATTTTGATCTTAATGTGGAGCATGGGCAGATTGAGCTTCCAATCCGTCCAACGTTTCGTATCGCTACGCCTGTGTTTGTTGAGGGGCGGTTTGCAGGCTTAATCATTGCCAATATTTCTATCGATACCCTTCTCTCAATGCTGGGATCGTCTACCAGTTTTGATGTCTATATTGTTGATAAAGAGGGGGAGTTTATTCTTCATCCAGAGCCCCGACAGGCCTGGAGTCGCTACTTACCTGATAGAGCGAACTTGTTGGCGCAATTCCCTGAGTTTGGCCGCTCCGTTCTGGTCGTTCCTGATGCTAATGCAGTAAGCCATTTCTCCTTTTCGTTGGGGGGAATGTTGCACAATGAAGACGGAGCGATTGTGCTGGCAATTCCTCGGCAAGCTCTTCTTCGGCAGTTTAAGAAAGATAATTTGCTGACAGCAGGGCTTACTGCTTTGATCGTGTTGATTGTTTCATTTTTGCTGTCTGGTTTAGTTGCGGTTATTCCAGCCAGATTGCAGAGTAGGCTAAGTGATGCATATTTCGCAATCAAGAGATCCGCTGATATTATTAATCGACATGTCATTACCTCATCTACAGATAAGGAAGGGTATATTTTATCAGTCAGTTCCGCCCTTACTGAAACATATGGCTTTTCACTCGAAGAGATAGTCGGTAAGAAGCACAATATTGTTCGCCACCCTGATACACCTGAAGCATTGTATGAGGGGATTTGGCAAACAATTCTGCAAGGTAAAACGTGGCGAGGGGAGATTCTGAATCGAAATAAGGGTGGAGGCAGTTTTTGGTTGAATCATGTTATTACCCCTGATTTTGATAGCAAAGGCTCGATCGTGGGCTTTACTTCAGTTAGCCATGATATTACCGATAAAAAGAACATAGAGCGGCTGTCGAACACGGATACACTTACCGGTCTAAATAACCGGCGCTGGCTTGATGATGTGTTTAGTGCAGAATTTGAACGATTTAAGCGTTATGGTAATCCCTTTGCGATGATTTTGCTGGATGTTGATCATTTTAAACAGGTGAATGATAATTTCGGGCACAAGGTTGGTGATAGCGTGCTTGTTGAGATTGCCGGTGTTGTAGCGGCCAATATCCGAAAAAGTGATTTTATTGGCCGCTGGGGAGGTGAGGAGTTCTTGATAATTTCTCCTGAGACGTCAATTGATGGTGCTGGTGAGTTGGCTGAAAAGATTCGAAAGAAAATTGAAGTTTACGACTTCCTTGGTGCGGGTAAAATAACTGCCAGCTTTGGTGTGACTGCTGCCCTGCAGGACGATACAGCGGAAGATGTTTTTGTGCGATCAGATAAAGCGTTGTATCGAGCTAAAGGAGAGGGGCGTAACCGTGTTGTAACGTTGCATCAAGATTAGCTGCAAGTTTGATCAGGATCTTGGAGTTATTGTTTATTAATATTCCCAGGCCTTCTGGGTTATTAAAGCGTAGCGTCCCCGCTTGTCTCGTGGGAGCGGTGCTCAGGGTTAGTTCGGCCTTTGGTTTGTGCGGTGGGATGCCGATAATGGGGCGTTTTTGCTGCGCAGCTAGGATGTCTTGGTTTAATCTGCGTGCGCAGTGTTAGTTGGCTTGACTGTGTCTGGCGTTATCCCTATAATTCCCGCGCTTGATATCAAGCTAGTTTTGGCTGTGGTGGTCTATTTTTGGCTGACAGTCCTAAGGCAAGGCTAAATGCTTTGCCTGATGAGCCCTAGGGGGCTTGTAGTGTGGTTTTTTTGATGCGGGGTGGAGCAGTCTGGTAGCTCGTCGGGCTCATAACCCGAAGGTCGTTGGTTCAAATCCGGCCCCCGCTACCAAATAAATGTCGCTTTTCTCGATGAAGCAGTGTTCGCTTTCTTTGGGTTTTGGCGGCAGCTAATAAAAAGCCCCTTTTGACAGGGGCTTTTTATTAGCTGATATGAAGTGGGCCTTGCGCCCATTTTTTGTTGGTGCCATGTGTATGTTGTACAGCTGGTAAAGGCGTATAGGTGATAGGTGCAAAATTGTGGCTGCTAAGAATGATTTACTCTATCAATTGCTGGAGCCTGCGGTAAAAAGTCTGGGGTTCGAGTTGTGGGGAATAGAGTTTCATTCTCAGGGCCGACACAGTACCGTATGTATCTATATTGAGAGCGAAAAAGGAATAAATGTTGATGACTGTGCAGCGGTCAGTCATCAGCTAAGCGGTATTTTGGATGTGGAAGACCCAATTAGCGGTGAGTATACGCTTGAGGTTTCTTCTCCAGGTCTGGACCGTCCACTGTTCAGTTTGGAGCAGTGTCAGCGTTATGTTGGTGAGCAGTTGAATATTCGTATGAGAATACCCTTTGAAGGGCGAAGGAAATTCACTGGTTTGCTGGCCTCAATAGAGAATGATGAGCTGGTGTTGCAGCTTGATGGGCATGAGTACCTTTTGCCTTTTGAGTCGATAGATAAAGTGCATGTTGTAGGAAAAACATGAACTGAATTTTTGAATAATTCAGTTCAATAATACGGGCAAACGGATAGTTCGCCCGGAATGGTTTCAAGGCGAGGCTTGAGATGAGCAAAGAAATACGATTAGTAGCAGAGGCAGTCTCGAACGAGAAAGGTGTTTCTCGGGATATTATTTTCGAAGCGATTGAGCTGGCTTTGGCGACGGCCACCAAAAAGCGCTATGACGAAGAGTCTGATATTCAGGTTGTTATCGACAGAGAGAGTGGCGACTACGAGACCTTCAGGCGTTGGCTGGTTGTTAGTGATGATGAGCTTGCTGTATTAGGCACTGAATTTACTACCGAAGAGGCGGCGGAAAAAGATCCCGATCTTAAGATCGGTGAGGTCTATCAGGAGCAGATAGAGAATGTCGGTTTTGGCCGTATTGCTGCTCAGACTGCCAAACAGGTTATTGTTCAGAAGGTTCGTGAAGCAGAAAGGGCGCAGGTCGTTGATGAGTATCGCGACCGAATCGGTGAGCTGGTGAGTGGAACCGTTAAAAAGGTGACGCGAGACAGTGTGATTGTTGATCTGGGCAATAATGCTGAGGCCTTGTTGTCGCGTGATCAGCTGGTGCCCCGGGAAACGTATCGGATGGGCGACAGGCTGCGAGCAATTTTGTACGAAGTACGCCCTGAAGTGCGTGGGCCGCAACTGTTTTTAAGTCGCACCTGTTCAGAGATGCTGATTGAGCTTTTTAAAATCGAAGTGCCGGAAATTGGTGAAGAGGTTATCGAGATTCGCCGTGCGGCAAGAGATCCAGGTTCGCGGGCAAAAATTGCTGTAAAAACCAATGACGGCAGAATTGATCCGGTGGGAGCCTGTGTTGGTATGCGTGGTTCTCGCGTTCAAGCTGTTTCCGGTGAGCTCGGTGGTGAAAGAATTGATATCATCTTGTGGGATGACAATACCGCGCAGTTAGTTATTAATGCGATGGCTCCCGCTGAGGTTGAATCCATAGTGGTTGATGAAGATACGGTCTCAATGGATGTTGCTGTGGCGGAAGATAATCTGGCGCAGGCGATTGGTCGCAGTGGTCAGAATGTCCGTTTGGCTGGTGAGTTGACTGGCTGGACTATCAATGTCATGAGCACGGAAGATGCGGCAGATAAGAGTGATGCGGAAGCGGGCTCCTTTATCGATGATTTTATGAAGCATCTCGATGTGGATGAAGATGTTGCTGTAGTGCTGGTAGAGGAAGGATTTACCACCTTGGACGAGGTGGCTTATGTGCCGTTGGAGGAAATGCTGGCAATTGATGGTTTTGATCAGGACATTGCCGATGAGCTGCGCTCACGGGCTAAAGATGCCTTACTGACTCTGGCCATCGCCACGGAAGAGAAACTTGATTCTGAGCCTGCCGAAGATCTGTTGACGATGGACGGTATGGATCGTCACCTGGCTTTTCTGCTGGCGAGTCGAGGCATTATTACCATGGAAGATTTGGCCGAGCAGGCCATTGATGATTTGATCGATATAGAAGATATGACAGAAGAGCGCGCGGGCGAGTTGATCATGACCGCTAGAGCTCCATGGTTTGCTGATGAAGAGTCAGGCGAATAGTAAGCATTATGGGGCGTGGCTAGCAGGAGAATAGCGAATGTCAGAAGTGACAGTTAATCAATTAGCAGAAACAGTCGGCACCCCGGTTGATCGCTTATTGAAGCAAATGAAAGAAGCCGGTTTAACGCAGACTGGTAACGAAGAGTATGTGTCTGACGAGGACAAACAAGTCTTGCTGGCTTTTTTGAAAACTAGTCATGGCGCTGCGGAAAATGAGAATGCTGCACCTCGAAAAATAACCTTGAAACGAAAAACTATCAGCACCCTTAAGGGAGCGGGTAATCAGGGGCGCAGAACAGTTAATGTCGAAGTTCGCAAGAAGCGAACCTATGTCAAACGTGACCCTGCTGAAATTGCTGCGGAGGCAAAAGCCCTCGAGCTTGCTGATGATCAGGAGCTAGGCGAGACAGAGGAGTTTTCAGCGGTAGCGGAAGAGCTGGCAGTTGTGCAGGATGAATCTGCTGTCAATGAGCCCGAACTTGAGGTCGTTGAGGCGGAGCCAGAAGCTACCCCTGTTGAGGTCGTAGCAGACAAGCTGGAAGAGTATGTTGAGCTTGAGCTCGACAAAAAGGATATGGATCCTGAAGTGCTGCGCCAGCGAGCGGCGGCAAAACGAAAGGCTGTGACAGAGCAGGAAAAGGTTGATCGTGACGCGGCTGTTAAGGCCAAGGCCGCCGCCAGCTTGATCACCAAGAAAAAGCTTGAGGCTGTAGGTGAGTCCAGGACAGCTACCAAAGCCGATGAAAAAGATAAGGATAGTAGCGGGCCGGCCAGAAAACACTTTAAGGTTAAACCGCCTGAGGGCGAAGGCGATGACGATAAGAAACCTCGTCAGAAGAAAGGTCGCGGTAAAGGTAAGGGTGAAGCACCACGCGGTAAGCGAGGCTTTCAGCTTAGTTTTGATGATGATGAAGGTCGTGGCAGAAAGGCTCGCCGCCAGAGGGTCAAGCTTAATAAAACGGCTGAGCATAAGAAGCATGGTTTTGCTAGGCCAACCGAAGCCATTGTTCACGAGGTAGCTATCCCAGAGGCCATTACCGTGGCTGAGCTGGCTCAGAAAATGACCATCAAAGGTGGTGCAGTTGTTAAAGTGCTGATGGGCTTGGGTGTCATGGCGACCATTAATCAGGTCATTGACCAGGAAACGGCGACTCTGGTTGTCGAGGAAATGGGGCATAAAGTCAGATTGGTTAGCGCGGATGCCTTGGAAGATGCGCTGGAAGAAACCTTGGGGAAGGTTGCGGGTACCCTTGAAAATAGAGCTCCGGTAGTGACTGTAATGGGCCATGTTGATCA
>JAUXDF010000420.1 GCA_030618505.1 Spongiibacteraceae bacterium
GCTCGCAGCTCTTGAGCAATGTTATCAATGACACCATTAATATATTTATGGCTATCGGTTGCACCAAATTTTTTCGTCAGGGAAACAGCCTCATTGATCACCACTTTATAGGGCACATCAATACGCTGTTTAAGCTCATAAACCGCCAATCTAAGTACAGACAGCTCAACGGCGCCTAGCTCTGCGATATCACGATCAAGGTGAGGCACAATCAGCGCGTCAATCTCTTCGAGCATCGCCGGAACCTGATGCACCAGCTCATTAAAATACTCTCCGTCCACTTTGGCAAAATCATAATCGCCGCGAAACTCGGCTTCGATCTGATTTAAACTCGCCCCTGCCATTTTCCACTGATAAAGTGCCTGCACGGCATAATGGCGCGCCTTGCGACGCAGGGCGACCATGGATGTTTTCTTTTTTACTTCCGCGCTATTCACTTATACCTCGTTACTACTGTTAGCCGAAATAGTTCGACATTCACTGCAGGTTTGCCCAGCGGCCTAAATCTGTTTTAACAGACTGACCATTTCCAGAGCAGAAAGCGCAGCTTCCTCTCCTTTGTTACCCGCCTTGGTACCGGAGCGCTCAATCGCCTGCTCAATACTATCAACGGTTAATACGCCAAAAGCGATGGGCATATTATGCTCCAGACCAACCTGCGCCAGACCCTTCACACACTCGCCTGCCACATATTCAAAGTGAGGAGTGCCGCCACGAATAACTGCACCAAGAGCAATAATTGCTGCGTACTTATTTTGCAGAGCAACCTTTTTGGCAACTAATGGAATTTCAAAAGCACCGGGTGCACGCACAATGACGATGTCACTTTCTTTTACCCCGTGACGACGCAGCGTATCGACTGCCCCAGCCAGTAAGCTTTCAACCACAAAACTGTTAAAGCGCCCGACCACCAAGGCGTACTTGCCATCAACCGAGGTAAAATCGCCTTCGATAGTTTGGATATTATTCATGATTTTTCCTTATTGATCTTAATATTCGACGACAAGCTTATTGGTCGTCGTAAGTGACATATTCCACAACTTCCAGATCAAAACCGGAAATTGCATTGTATTTTATCGGCTGCCCCATCAAGCGCATTTTGCCAACACCCACCGCACGCAATAACTGCGAGCCCAGTCCCACCGTTAAATTGACATTCTGATGATTATCACCCGAATACTCAGGCACAGGCTTATTACCCATAACCACATCTGCCGCCGAACGAAGCACATCGCTGGACTCACTACTGGCCATTAACACCAGCACACCTTTGCCTTCTTCTTCAATTCTTTTGAGCGCGCGTGAAGCACTCCAACCCTTTGCGCCCGGAGTATGGGCAGACAAAACATCACGCATGGTGTTAGTCAGGTGAACCCGCGCCAGTGTTGGCTCATCGGCACTAACATCACCTTTGACCATAATAAAATGCGCATCACCATGGAGTTTGTCCTGATAGCTATGCAAAGTAAATTCACCAAAGTCGGTTTGTATCACGCCTTTATTCACCAATTTGATGGTCTTTTCATTTAACACCCGGTAATGAATCAGATCAGCAATGGTACCAATTTTAAGATTATGTTCCTTGGCAAACTCCTCCAGGTCCGGACGACGCGCCATGGTACCGTCTTCATTCATGATTTCGACAATGGCCGCTGCAGGCTCAAACCCTGCTAATCTAGCCAGGTCACAACCCGCTTCGGTATGGCCGGCGCGGGTCAATACACCACCGAGCTGGGCGCGTAAAGGAAAGATATGCCCAGGCTGAACGATATCCTCGGCAACCGCACCCCGGGCAACCGCCGTGCGAACAGTCAGTGCACGATCCGCTGCGGAAATACCCGTGGTGACACCCGTGGCGGCTTCTATCGAGAGGGTGAAATTGGTTTGGTGCTGACAGGCATTATCCTCCACCATCAAGGGCAGATTCAGCAGTTTGCAGCGCTCCTCGGATAGCGTTAAACAAATCAGTCCGCGAGCATGAGTCGCCATAAAGTTAATATCTTCAGGCTTGACACATTCCGCCGCGATTAAAATATCTCCCTCATTTTCCCGATCTTCGTCGTCCATCAAAATCACCATCTTACCGAGGCGAATATCGTTAATCAGTTCTTCCGGTGTATTCAATTCCATAATGCTTACCTTTTTCATTATTCAGAGACGGGCATTAACGAAAACCATGCTCTGCTAAAAATGCCATTGATAGACCGGCATCGCTGCTCTCACTATCCGCCGCCTTATCACCCAGCAGGAGCCGCTCTAAATAGCGAGCGATAACATCCACTTCCAGATTGACGCTGGACCCGGGCTGATAGCTATCAATAATCGTCTCTTTTACCGTATGAGGCACAATGTTCAACTCAAAGACAGCACCCTTTACCGCATTCACTGTCAGGCTAACGCCATCCACACAGATCGACCCTTTGTGGGCAATATACTTTGCCAGCACTGATGGCGCCTCAATAGAAAAACGTTGCGAGCGTGCATCCTCGCAGCGACTAATAACCTGCCCAACACCGTCAACATGACCACTGACAATATGCCCACCCAAGCGTGAGCTGGCCATCAGGGCTTTTTCCAAATTCACAATCTGTCCGGGTTTTAAACTGTTCAGCGTACTGTATTGCAGGGTTTCGCGCGAAACATCAGCCCAGAAACCATCACCGGGCAACTCCACCACCGTCAAACAAACTCCGTTGGTGGCAATACTGTCACCCAGGGCTACATCACCAAGATCCAGGCCTGCCGTGGCAATACGCAAACGCAAATCTCCCTCGCGGGGCATAGAGCTTACTATTCGACCAACCGTCTGTACAATCCCGGTGAACATTAGCTTAAATTCCTTTGGCCTTTATGTAGGGTGCGGCTCCCGCACCAAAGAACCTGATGCCAAGCACTTAAACTACAAGCATCGGCGCTTAATGGTGCGGGAACCGCTTGTGCCCTGTTTTAGGTACACCCTACCTACTCAATGATATTGAGGCAAAGCGTCTATACACCAGTCGTCGCCAACCGCGCGTATTTGTTGAATCTTAAGCGCCATATTCTCAGCCATCGTCTGCAGAGGCAAATCAAATAGCGGCCGCGCTTCACTGCCCATCAAAAGCGGTGCCATATAAATACGCAGTTCATCAATCAATTGTGCTTGTAAGGCACTGCCGGCCAGCCTTGCGCCCGCCTCCAGTAGC